>NZ_RZOS01000959.1:0-942 GCF_004022605.1 Mesorhizobium sp. M4B.F.Ca.ET.089.01.1.1 | reverse complement strand
CACCCCCGGCAAGGGCGGCCAGACCCATCTCGGCCTGCCCATCTTCAACACCGTCAAGGGTGCGGTTCGCGAGACCCGCGCCGAGGCCAGCATCGTTTTCGTGCCGCCGCCCTTCGCGGCCGATTCGATCATGGAAGCGGCGGACGCCGGCATCAAGCTTTGCGTCTGCATCACCGACGGCATCCCGTCGCAGGACATGATGCAGGTCAAGCGCTACATGCGCCGCTACCGCTTCGAGGACCGCATGCGCCTCGTCGGCCCGAACTGCGCCGGCGTCATCACGCCCGGACAGGCGCTGATGGGCATCATGCCCGGCAGCATCTACCTGCCCGGCCGCGTCGGCATCGTCGGCCGCTCCGGCACGCTGGGCTACGAGGCTGCCTCGCAGATGAAGGCGCTCGGCATCGGCGTGTCGACCAGCGTCGGCATCGGCGGCGATCCGATCAACGGCTCGTCGTTCAAGGACATCCTGCAGCTCTTCGAGCGCGACGAGGATACCGATGCGGTGGTGATGATCGGCGAGATCGGCGGCCCGCAGGAAGCCGAAGCCGCGATCTGGGCGCGCGACAACATGCGCAAGCCGCTGATCGCCTACATTGCCGGCCTTTCGGCGCCGAAGGGCCGCCGCATGGGCCACGCCGGTGCCATCATCTCGGCCTTCGGCGAGTCGGCGCAGGAAAAGGTCGAGATCCTCAAGGAAGCCGGCGTCGTCATCGTGCCGACTCCCGCCTCGTTCGGCGAGGTCGTGGCCGACACGCTGGCGCGGACCAAGAAGGCGGCGTGAAGGCAGCATGGCAATTGTGAAATCTGGGCCGGCGCAGGCATCGCGGCGGCCCATCGATCGGCAGGAAATTCGATGAAACCGCGTTTGATTGTCACCCGCAAATGGCCGGCCGCCGTCGAGGCGATCCTCGCAGAGCGCTTCGACACGACGCTCAACGC
>NZ_RZOS01000958.1:0-942 GCF_004022605.1 Mesorhizobium sp. M4B.F.Ca.ET.089.01.1.1 | reverse complement strand
GTGCTCAAGCGCTCATCGGCCGAATACGAACGCCTGGCCGGCGAAATTCTGGCCGATCCCGGCTGGATCGCAGCGCAACAGCTTCCGTGGCGAAAGCGGCAGAGGGTTCGCGCGCATCTGATCGATGCCGCGCTGTCCAAAACCGATGACATCACCCAGAGCCAAGCGCGTCGGCGCCACGGACGGGGAGGCGGTTCAGATTTCGTGAGGCTAGGGGTCGGTTCCGGGAAAGGGCGAAATGACGGTCCTTGACGAAGAGCTGGCCCGCTGGATCATGCCTTACCCGCTGCGCGCTCGTCTTCGTATTCCAGCTCGCGCGCTGCGTTCGGAATCAAGGTCAGCCATACCGGACCGACACGTTCTATGGCCTCCGCGAGCGTGTAGTTCATTTCGGCCAGCCAGTCGGGCCGGTTTAGCACCAGTGCAGCGGCTAGCTTCTCGCTTGTAGACAAGACTCCAAACCCACCGTGTTTGGCGTCCCGTGATTTGGTGATGATGTGCTGCAATTCCTGGTCGCTCACAGACCCGTCCTCCTCTGGCCGCTCTTGAGTATAGTCTGTTTTGGACAACGGCCGCACCCTGCAAATCAAAAATCCACGTGGGTTCGATCGAGACGGGGCTTTCTTGCCCTTAGAGTGTCATTTCGCCCTCTCTTGGAACCGACCTCGACTACGCGCTTTGGTGCACAATCTCACGAATTCCGATTGATCCAGCCGCACAAGGGATGCGCGAGATTTCTTCGGATGCGCGAGATTTTTTCCGGAAGCCCGATTGGCGTGAATTTCGGCGTTCTGCTCGACGAGAGAGGCCATCCGCTGGCCGCTGTCCGGGGATTGGCCGCAAACCCGGTCCGCTCGATGAACGCGAATTCTCGTCGATCTGGCGCCAAAACGCGGCCGTCCGGCGGTGAAACGCGAGCGACAACGGCCATTTCTCATATAG
>NZ_RZOS01000957.1:0-957 GCF_004022605.1 Mesorhizobium sp. M4B.F.Ca.ET.089.01.1.1 | reverse complement strand
GGGATACAGAGACAGAATGCGTGATTTCCAGTTTCCCGGCCGCTCGCCGGTTCGTGCCAGCGAAGCGGTCGCCGCGACATCGCACCCGCTGTCGACGCTCGCGGCGATCGAGATGCTGCGCGCCGGCGGCAATGCCATGGACGCGGCGGTCTGCGCCGCCGCCGTGCAGGCCGTGGTCGAGCCGCAATCGACCGGCATAGGCGGCGATTGTTTCGTGCTCTACTGCCCGGCGGGACAAGGTGACGTGCTGGCCTTCAACGGCTCCGGCCGCGCGCCGGCGGCCGCGACCGTCGACTGGTACCTGGACAGGGGTTTCAGCGAGCTTCCCAAACAGGGACCGCATGCAGTGACGGTGCCGGGCGCCATCGATGCCTGGTGCCGGCTGCTCGAGGACCATGGCAGCAAGGACCTCGCCGAGGTGCTGGCGCCGGCCATTCATTATGCCGAGAACGGCTATGTCGTGCACGACCGCGTCGCCTTCGACTGGGCGGACCCGGAGATCGACCTTGCCGCGGACGAACATGCCGCGCGCATCTTCCTGCCCGGCGGCAAGGCGCCGAGGGCCGGCGACGTCCACCGCCAGCCGGAACTCGCCGCTACCTTGCGCATCATCACCAAGCAGGGCCGCGCCGGCTTCTACGAGGGTGCTGTCGCCGACGATATGGTGCGCCGGCTCAAGGAATTGGGCGGGCTGCATAGCCAAGAGGATTTCGCGGCGACCAAAGGCGACTATGTGGCACCGGTCAGCACCTCCTACGGCGGCTACGACTTCCACCAGATGCCGCCGAACAACCAGGGGCTGACCGCGCTTCTAATGCTGAATGTGCTGTCCGGCTTCAAGCTTGGCGGGCTCGATCCCAATGGCGCCGAGCGGCTGCATCTGGAAATCGAGGCGGGGCGGCTGGCCTACCAGGACCGCGACCGTTTTGTGGGCGACCAGGACCAGGTCCCTGTGCC
>NZ_RZOS01000956.1:0-957 GCF_004022605.1 Mesorhizobium sp. M4B.F.Ca.ET.089.01.1.1 | reverse complement strand
ATTCGGAAAACTCGATTTCCTTCGGGGGAAATTCCCCGGCGTCGAGACGTGCCGGATAGAGCAGAACGGGCGACAACACGCCTTGGATCATACCGCGTGGTGTCTGGAGGCTCTGGGTTCCCTTCGGGTCTTCAAGCAGACCGAACATATTGGTGATGGCATTGGCGTTGAACGGAAACAAGCCGATGCCGCCGACGGAACCGAATGCAGTAAAACAGGCTTCGCGGCCTTCGCAGCTCTCGCACTTGTTCGGGATCGTGTCGGGCTTCGCGCCGGCCTTGTGCCAGGTTTGGAGATCCTCCCGACCAATCCGTACCGCCCGCAGATAACGGGAGGCGAACTCGGTTTGCGCGTCGGCCTCCGCTAGCTGGATCGTCTCTTGGAATCCCCCCTGTTGGCGCGCTCGCCCGAGCCGCAGTACGTGCGTGATGCGGCCGCTATAATTTCCCTGAATACCACGCAGATAGAGCGGCGTCATACCTACAACCGAGATCATGTCGCAGACATCGTGCCGTGTGCGGGCATCGACGACGAGCGAGTCGATCAATTGGCCGTCTATGCCCTCCCAACTCGTGACGTCCTCGAGAAGGAGCACGAGTCTGCGCTGTTCCTTCAGCAGTTCCTTACGGAGCTTGAAAAACATGTCGCGCAGTCCATCCACGGTGATGCCAAGGATGTGCTGAACCGCGAAGTTGCGGCGCAAGTTGAGCGCGTCGAGAAGGCGGCGGGCCTGCGGAATGTCGAGCGTATCGTCGAGCGCAAGATCCTGAGCCGACGATCCGGCAGCGCGTGACGGGGCAAACCGATCGCATTCGCGCTTGAGCGTTCGCATCAGCATCAGAGCTTTGGGTGGAAGGCCTTCGACTGCCATTTGCACTTTGGCCAGATCGGCGACGTCGTAGAGGTCGAAACTGGCCGACGCTGAATTGCGCTGTCCACCGTCGCCCGACATTACTT
>NZ_RZOS01000955.1:0-957 GCF_004022605.1 Mesorhizobium sp. M4B.F.Ca.ET.089.01.1.1 | reverse complement strand
TCCGAATGAACATCCATAAGAATGCCCGTCTCACACCGCTGCGTCGAGAGGAGATGGCGCTGTCGGTGATAGAAGGCGCTTTCTCCAAAGCCCATGCGGCGCGTGTCTACGGCGTGTCGGCCAAGATCGTGGCGCGCTGGGTCGAGCGCTACAAGTCCGAAGGGCGGGCCGGCATGATCGACCGTTCCTCGCGGCCCGCCAATATGCCGCAGGCCACCGCTGCGTTGATCGCCGAGCGCATCATGGCGCTGCGGCGGCAACGTTGGACCGGCAAGCACATCGCCCATGAGGTCGGCGTCTCGCCCGCCACCGTTAGCCGGGTTCTCAAGCGTGCCGGACTGTCGCGGTTGCGGGATATCGAACCGGCCGAGCCGATCCGACGCTACGAGCGCGAGCATCCTGGCGAGATGATCCATATCGATATCAAGAAGCTCGGTCGTTTCGAGCGCATCGGTCATCGCATTACCGGCAAGCGCACCGGCAATGCCAGCTCGCGCGGCAGCAGTTGGGAGTTCGTCCATGTCTGCATCGACGACGCCTCCCGCATCGCCTTCTCGCAGATCCTGCCCGACGAGAAAAAAGAAAGCGCCATCGCCTTCCTCAAGGCGGCGGTGGCCTACTACGCCAGCCTCGGCGTCACGATAGCCCGCGTCATGACCGACAACGGCTCCTGCTACAGATCAAAGGCCTTCGCCAAGGCCTGCCGCGATCTCGGCCTCAAGCACGTCAGGACAAGACCCTATACACCCAAGACCAATGGCAAGGCCGAGCGCTTCATCCAGACAGCACTGCGCGAATGGGCTTATGCCATCGCTTATCCGACTTCAGATCACCGCGCCGCAGAGTTGCCGGTCTGGCTGCACAGATACAATTGGCACCGTCCCCACGGGAGCCTAAAGTCCAAAACACCTATCAGTCGCCTCGCTCTAACCGAGGACAACCTGTTGAGGCTCCACA
>NZ_RZOS01000954.1:0-958 GCF_004022605.1 Mesorhizobium sp. M4B.F.Ca.ET.089.01.1.1 | reverse complement strand
ATAAAGAGAAAAGGCGCCAGAGGCGCCCGGAAGCCGCAGATGGTCGCCGTCGAATCTTCGCGGGACGATGTTGTTGAAACGGTCATTGTAGACACGCGCCAGGCGGTCGGTGCGATCGGGATCGGACCAGACCCAGTCTTGGAAGGCGGTCTTGATCTTCTGCAGCTTCTCCTTCGCCGCCTCGGTGTCGACGACATTGAGAACGCGGCGCTCGGTCTGGCCGTCCCGGACGGTGTCGAATATCTGGGGGACGCGGCTGTTCAGCGCATCGGCCAGCAGTTCGCCGGCGTGCCTGCGATCTGTGCCCCATTCCGAGGTTCCGGCGGCAGTCCATCCAAGCTGACGGGCCTCGACGGTCCATGAGGCAAGCTCGGGCATATGGTGGATCTTTATCTCCGCACCCATGGTCTCCTTCACGAAAGCGGCGACATCGGCGGCCGGAATCCACGGCGCCCCGAGTCGCGCTGTAATGTCGGAGGGACTGAGATCGGCGGGCTGCACCTCCTTGAGCGCCGCGACATTGCGTTCATAGCCGGGATCGAGCGCTGCCGCGGCCTCGGCGGTCTTCAGCTTGTCGCGCACCGCGCCCGACAGATAGGCATCCGCCGTTTGCCAGGACGCGCTGACCGGATCGCGGAAAATGGCGCTGCCGAGTTCGGCGACGACAGTGTCGGTATCGGAATGCAAAAGCTCGGCGATGTGGTCGAGGTCGACGCAGCCGCGTTCGTTGAGAACCACGGCGAGCGCGTCCGCGGCAGAGCTTATGAGCGGCGGCGATGGCGGCGCGATCACGCGCTCGGTGAAGATCGGGCCGGGCCGCGCGGTGTCGGATTCGAGATCATAGTCCTCGATCGAGGCGACGAGCCAGCAATCGGGGTCATCCACAAACGGCTGCAGGTTCGGACGGCGATGCGTCTCGCGCACCTCACCGGTTTCCTCATCCTCGGTGGTCGAGACG
>NZ_RZOS01000953.1:0-958 GCF_004022605.1 Mesorhizobium sp. M4B.F.Ca.ET.089.01.1.1 | reverse complement strand
GAATAGGCGCGCTTGACCTCGGCGACGTCGCCCAGCCGGAAATAATGGCCGTTGGCGTAGAAGTTGATCGCCTTCAGACTCTCCTCGGAGGTGAAGGAACCGGAGACGCGGATGGCGATGCGCTCCGGGCCGGCATCGACCGTGCCGCTCGGTGTCAGCGCGTTCTGCGCCTGCAGCGCCTGCGACAGCGTGCCGACGTCGAGGCCGAGCGCCGCCACCTTCTGCGTCGAGAATTCGAGGTAGATCTTCTCGTCCTGCTGGCCGACCAGATCGACCTTGGCGACATCCTTCACGGTGAGCAGCCCGGCGCGCAGGCTGCTGGCCAGGTCCTTCAGCTCGCGATGGCTTAGACTGTCGGAGGTCAGCGCGTAGATCAGCGAATAGGTGTCGCCGAACTCGTCATTGTAGAACGGGCCCTGGACGCCGGACGGGAGTGTCGGCTTGATGTCGTCGAGCTTCTTGCGCACCTGGTACCAGAGCGGCTGCACCTGGTCGCCGGCGACCGTGTCCTTGAGGTTGACGAAGACCACGGATTCGCCGGGCTTGGTGTAGCTCTTGACGTAGTCGAGGTCGGGAAGCTCCTCGAGCTTCTTCTCGATACGGTCGGTGATCTGCTCCACCGTGTCGCTGGTCGTGGCGCCCGGCCACATCGTCTTCACCACCATGGTTTTGATGGTGAAGGGCGGATCCTCCTCGCGGCCGAGGCCTTGATAGGCGTAGAGGCCGGCAAGCGCCGCCGCGATCATCAGGTAGATGACGAAGCTCCGGTGGCGCAGCGCCCATTCGGAAAGGTTGAAGCTGGTCATGATGCAATCCCTCTCAGCGCGCGTGAAGGCGCGTTCCGCCGGCGTTTGCCGGCCAGCGAAAAATGATGGTTGGGTTCGGACCGCGCCCGCCGCGTGGCGGGCGCCGTCGCAAGTCAGGCCAGGCTGTGCATGGTGCCCGGCACACGGTAGGG
>NZ_RZOS01000952.1:0-962 GCF_004022605.1 Mesorhizobium sp. M4B.F.Ca.ET.089.01.1.1 | reverse complement strand
CCTATTGATGGTGGATACGGAAAAATGTGCGACATTTTTCCCGACGATCGAGGGACAAGCCCTCGATGCCTGCCGCAAGCGCCAGTGAGAGGGGGCCAAGGCCAATGGACGACGCGAAATTCGAGGTCCCGCTCGAGCCGGACCGGAAGGGCCGAATGGTGCATGCCCGCGTCAGCGCGGACGAATATGCAGCGATCGAAAAGGCCGCGAAGGCGGCCGACATGACGGTTTCGGGATTTTTCCGGTCGCTAATCCTCGAGGGAGCGGGCGCTCGGCCATTCCTGACTAAGGAAGACCGCCTCGTGATGGCGCTGCTGCTGGAGGACATGCGCGCGATCGGCGTGAACCTGAACCAGGTGGCGCGATCGATAAACAGCGGCAAGAGCATTCACCCGAGCGAGCTCGACATCAATCTTGGCAACGTGCAGCGCGTCCAAGCGGCCGTTTTGACGGAGTTGCGATCGCTATCGAGACGTGCCGGCCATAAGCGGCGAGGGGAGGATTAAGCGGTGGAAATCTTCTTCGGCGCCTTCACCAGCGAATGGGAGCAGCGGCGCGCGGCGTTGCTGCATGAATTGTCGCTTGGTGGAAAGCGGAGGTCGGCCGAGGAAGAAATGCGGCGGCGGCTGAAGGCCCGGGCCGAGCTGGGCGGCAGTGTTGGTGGCGGCAGTGGCAGCCAGCCGAAAATGCAACGGGCGGCCGCCAGGCCGATCTTTGCGGCCGAGACGCGCGCAGCAGATGCGTCCCGTCCCATTGAAGCGCGGCTGGCGGCGGTAGCCCTGGGCAGCCAGCCCGCGGTTGTCAAAATGGCATCCTATGGCGCCGGCGCGAGGGTAGGGGCGATGCTGAATTATGTGTCGCGCGGCGGCGAGCTCGCCGTCGAGAACGAGAACGGCGAGCGCATCAGCAGCCGCGAGGATCTGGCGCGGCTGCGGGGAGACTGGAACCATCTCTTTCAGAAC
>NZ_RZOS01000951.1:0-963 GCF_004022605.1 Mesorhizobium sp. M4B.F.Ca.ET.089.01.1.1 | reverse complement strand
GGCTAATGATTGACCTGAAAAAATGTTGACAGGGAGGCCGCGAAATCACGTCTCCGTTAACCCTATATTTAAAGTTTTACGTATCGCCCAGAATGCAGGTTTTCTTTACCCCTGTGTGTCATTACGATACGAGGGTCCATTTTCAGCCTCCTGCGTGGGATAAGACAAGCCAGAATCACGGCTCAAAATCATAAGTCCCCGGCAGCTAGTACAGGGTAGCGAAGGCATGGCGAAGAAACCAACGACACGAACTCTCGACAGCGACGTGGCCAAGGAGCTCGAAAAGGCACTCGACCTTGATTTGAGCGTAGATGGCGACGGCGGCCTCGATATGGCGGCGTCGATGGAAGATCTGGAAGCGCAGATTTCGGCCGCGGCTGACGAACTGGCGCGCGAAGGGCGTGGCCACAAGGAAGAACCGGTGGTTGTCCAGAGCCAGAACGCCAGGCCAATACAGAACACGCAGCCGGCGGCGAAGCCCGCCGAGTTGCGTCCGGTTGAAACGCGCAACGGCGCGCAGCCGGCCGGCTTCACCCCGGCCAATGACGACCGCCAGAAGGACTACCGCACCCTGCTGCACGGCCTCAACCGCCGCGCGTCGAGCACGATCTACTGGGTTGTGGCGTTCATTTCGCTTGCATGGATCGCCGGCGCCGGCGGCCTGGCCAATCTTCTGTTCGGTTCGGGCATCTGGAAGATCCGCACCTTCGACCAGTTTTTCGCCCGCCCCGAGCTGATCGGCCTGGCAGTCGCGGCAATCATTCCCGTGATCCTTTTCTGGGCCTTCGCGGCCATGGTGCGCCGCGCGCAGGAAATGCGCATTGCCGCGCAGTCGATGACCGAAGTGGCCTTCCGCCTGGCCGAGCCGGAAAACCTCGCCCAGGACCGCGTCATGATGATCGGCCAGGCCGTGCGCCGCGAAGTCGCGGCGATGGGCGAAGGCATCGAGCGCACGCTGGCGCG
>NZ_RZOS01000950.1:0-964 GCF_004022605.1 Mesorhizobium sp. M4B.F.Ca.ET.089.01.1.1 | reverse complement strand
CTAATAAGAAAGCCCATCTCAATGCCCTCTCGTCCGTGACCGGATCACGCATCCTTCGGCATGACCTCTTTTATGGGTTGCATAGTGGCACACACGCGCAAAGACCGGCTTGTAAGCAAACAGAGAATTTTCCTCAAATTTTAGGCAAATTCGAAAGGATTGGTTTTGCAACCGATTTCACTTAAATCTCATCGCTTGCATTAACTTTACGATAACCATGTATCTGGTTGTTATTAAAGTGTATTTTGAAACGCAAGGGCGATTGACGCTCGGTTTTGCGCAGCTTGCCTCCACCCGTTTTGCATAACCCTCCGTTTACCATGGCACGAGATCGCCGGGTTTCGCCGTGACGGCGTCCCAATATTTGCCGCGGGCCGGGCGTCGACCGGGTCCGCCTTATCCATTCCTTAAACGCTGAATGAGAGTTTCAGGACAACAACAGCGATCTGCGAAAAGCAGGGCAGTTCACGACCGGGTGCGAGTGCGTTGAGTTCGATTACGGCCAGATACGTTGAATTGCCTGGCGCGATGGCTGCCGGCTGCGACCGTATGGTCCATCCGACCATTACCGCCGCGGGCGAGCGCCTGCGCCAGCGCCGCTTCATCGGTGTCATGCTGGCGGCCCCCTTCCTCGCCGCCGGCGCCGCGGTGACGCTGGTCACATCGAGCCTCGGCGCCGCCGTCACGATTGCCGCGATCTTTGCCGCCTTCGGCTTCTGCTGGTTCGCCGCGCTGCTGGTGGCGGCCTCGGGCCGGATGGCGCTTGCCGGCCAGGCGGCGCTCGTGCTCGGCGGTCTTGCCCTCGGCACCGCGATCTTCGCCGCGGGCGGGCTGGCCTCGCCTGTCGCGCTGCTTGCGCTTGCGCTGCCGTTCGAAACCTGGTGGATCGGCGGTTCGCGACGCGCAGTCTATTGGGGCGCGCTGTCCGCGCTCGGCGCCGTCCTGCTGCAACCTTTCGCTGGCT
>NZ_RZOS01000094.1:0-16116 GCF_004022605.1 Mesorhizobium sp. M4B.F.Ca.ET.089.01.1.1 | reverse complement strand
GCCTCAAGCGCCATGCCGACGCGCTATCCGACCCGCTGAAGATCGCCGCTGCCCTTGGCGGCCGCGAACTCGCCGCGATCTTCGGCGCCACCCTCGCCGCGCGCCGCAACAACGTGCCGGTGCTGCTCGACGGCTTCGTCTGCACCGCCGCCGCGGCGCCGCTGGCGCGGCTGCACCCGACCGGCCTCGCCCACACCATCGCCGCCCACGTCTCGGCCGAATCCGGTCACCGCCGCCTGCTCGAATCGCTCGGCCTGCCGCCGCTGCTCGATCTCGGCATGCGGCTCGGCGAAGGCTCCGGCGCCTGCCTTGCCGTCAACATCGTGCGCTCGGCGCTGGAATGCCACGCCCGCATGGCGAGCTTTGCTGAGGCAGGTGTGTCGGAGAAGTGACGAGACTGCCCATAGGTATAGCTGCCTCATCAAGCGAATCGCAGGTTCTAAAAACCAGCCTCTGAGATCGCGAGAGGCAGATCTATTAACCATGCCTCGCCAATTACCAACAATTTCGAATGATTTGTGATTCAGCTCACATCTCAAAGACAACAGCCATGCCAATTACCTCGAGCCAATATTTCCGATTGTGGAAATATTACTGCAACGGAGGAAGACATGGCTCGTTCAATTCGTGTCCTCTACAGGGGTCAGCATGGTACAATTCGCAAGAATTTCAATTGGGACCCGATCAATCTTGACTCCACTGTGGTCATTACGGCGGCGGAATTCACACCCGCCTTCGGCGGCCTGGGCGGCGGCCCCAAGACACTTGGGCGCCCCAACCTTGGCCTGGCAAACGTCTATGTGACCAATGTTGGGCCTCACGGCCGGGCTGGCGTGGAAGCAGGAGGCGTTGAATTCCTCCTTCACGTCGACTGGAACAGCCCCCTGGACATTGTGGTGACCATCACCGTTTTGGATGACATCGAACAATTCTTCCAGGCATAGCGGACGTCTTGCCATCGCTATGCGCGGCGTTGGCCGCCACTATCCGATCCGGCGCTCGCCAGTTGGGCTAACTTGGCTGGCGATCGCTGCGTCTCACAGCCCTTGGCGGCTGGTTTCGCCGCACATGAAAAAAGAAAAGTTCAGCGGAAAAATGGTGGGTGTGCACAGGATCGAACTGTGGACCCGCTGATTAAGAGTCAGCTGCTCTACCAACTGAGCTACACACCCACGCGGCCGGGAAACCCAGCGTCGGCGGGCATATAGCCGCCGATCTTGGGGATGTCTAGCCCTGCCGGGATCATTTCCCGACAAATCGCCTAAGTGCCGCACCCATCATACAAAAAGCTTGCCTTCCGCCACCTTGACGGCATGTCCGCCGATGCGGGCGGCGGCCAGTTTGCCGCCATCGACATTGAGCTCGAGGCGGATTCGCGACGGCCGTCCCATCTCCAGCCCCTGCTCGATCCAGAGCTGCGAAATGCCGTCGGTCGGGCGGTCGAAATGCATGATGGCGCCGGCAAATGCTGCCGCTGCCGAGCCAGTCGCCGGGTCCTCATAGGAGGGGCTGCCGGGCACGATCATGCGCACATGGAAGGCGCTCTCGTGGTTGACCGTCTCGCGGCAATAGACATAGGGGCTGGCGAAGGCCCATTCGCTCTTGCGCGGCGCCAGTTCCGACCAGGCCTGGTTGTCCAGCCGGATCTGGCCCGCCGCTTTCAGGTCGGCGACGGGAATGGTCACGTAGGGCACGCCGGCCGACCAGAACGAGACCCGGTGATTCTCGAAGCCGATCTCATGCGGTCCAAGGCCAAGCGCGGCGCCGATCGCTTCCGCGTCGGCGGAGAGCTCCAGCGGCTCCGGCAGCTTCGCCAGGTCGAACTCGGCGAAGGTGGCGCCGTCATGCTTGCTCACCGCGCAGCGCACCGGGCCGATATTCTCCTCGAGCACGAAGATGCCGGCGGTCTCGCCTCCCAGGTCGGCAAGCGCGATCGCCGAACCGACGGTCGGATGGCCGGCGAACGGCATTTCATAGTCGGGCGTGAAGATGCGAATGCGGGCGCGGTGCTTGGCGTTGTCGGGCGGCAGCACGAACACCGTTTCGGACAGATTGAATTCGCGCGCGATGGCCTGCATTGCCGCAGTGTCCAGCCCCTTGCTGTCCAGGACGACAGCCAGCGGATTGCCGGCCAGCCGCCCGGTCGTGAAGACATCGTAGAGCAAGTAGTTCCGGGTCTGCATTCTTGCCTCAATCCCAACATGGGCGAAATTTAATTTGTAATTCGAACCACAAAGCCTGATCTGTGCACAGATAGGGACATTGCGCGTTATAGGGGTCCAGCGTGGACCAGATTGTCAATCCGCCAAAGACGGAATCGGATTCCGCCATCGAGACGGCGCTTGGCCTCGACCATCAGGGCCTGCGCAGGACACGCCGTCGCGGCTGGCGCTATGCCCTGTTGGCGTTGACCGCCGTTGCCGCCGCTTTTGCCGGCTACCAATTGTATTCAGCTTCTCCAGCCAGGATTGACTATACCACGGTGCCGGCCACTGTCGCCGACCTCACCGTCCAGGTCTCGGCCACCGGCACGCTGCAGCCCCTCACCCAGGTCGACATCTCCAGCGAGCTCTCGGGCGTCGTCCGATCGGTCGCGGTCGAGGAGAATCAACGGGTCAAGAAAGGCGACGTGCTGGCGACGCTCGACACCGCCAAGCTCGAAGTTCAGATCGAGCGCGCCGAAGCGTCCGCCAGGGCGGCCGCGGCCAGCGTCGAGGACGCAACGGTGACGCTGAAGGAGAACGAGAACGCTCTGACACGCGCGAACGAGCTCACCAGGCGCGGCATGGCGACTGACCAGTCGCTCGAGGCGGCGACCGCGACGCGCGACCGCGCCAAGGCTGCGCGAGACAGTGCCGAGGCCAACCTTGCCATCGCCAATGCCGACCTCAAGGCGCAGCAGACCGATCTCGCCAAGAGCACGATCTACGCGCCGATCGACGGCATCGTGCTGACCCGTTCGGTCGACCCCGGCCAGACGGTCGCCTCCTCGCTGCAGGCGCCGGTGCTGTTCATCATTGCCGCCGATCTGAGGAACATGGAACTGCAGGCTGCGGTCGACGAAGCCGATATCGGCTCGGTCAAGCCCGGCCAGCATGCCCGTTTCACCGTCGATGCCTTTCCGGAGCGGCCCTTCGACGCCGAGATCCGCGACATCTCTTATGCCTCCGTCACCACCGATGGCGTCGTCACCTACAATGCGCGGCTGGAGGTCGACAATGGCGAGCTGCTGCTCCGACCCGGCATGACCGCCACCGTCTCGGTCGTCACCAGGCAGGCCAAGGGCGTGCTCACCGTGCCAGCCACCGCCTTCCGCTACCGGCCGGCGCCGCCGGTCGCCCGTACATGGAGCCTGCGCGACCTGTTCACCGGCCGCATGGGCCGCCCCGGCCGTCAGCGCGACGCGGCGCCGAGACCGACCGACGGCTCGCGCACGCTCTATGTGCTGGAAAACGGCCGGCCGCACGCGGTCAACGTCAGGGTCGGTTCCACCGACGGCGAGCTGACCGAGATCACGTCCGGCCTCGACGAGGGCGCGCAGGTCATCACCGGCTCGCAGCTGCGGAACTGACGCCGTGTCAGGCTCCACGCTGATTGCCTTCGACAAGGTCTGGAAAAGCTACGGCCAGGGCGAGGCCCGCGTGCACGCGCTGGCCGGCGTCGATCTCGCCATCCGCAAGGGTGAATTCGTCGCCATCATGGGGCCGTCGGGTTCCGGCAAGTCGACGGCGATGAACATCATCGGCTGCCTCGACACGCCGACCGCCGGAACCTACAGTTTCGAGGGCATCGATGCCGGCCGGCTCGACCGCAATCGCCGCGCCATGCTGCGCAACCTCTATGTCGGCTTCGTCTTCCAGGGCTACAACCTCTTGCCGCGCACCACGGCGGCAGAGAATGTCGAGCTGCCGCTGATCTATCGCGGCGTCGCCGCGCGCGAGCGTCGCCAGCTTGCCATGCAGGCGCTGGCCGAGGTCGGCCTTGTCGGGCGCGAGCACCACACGCCGGCCGAACTCTCGGGCGGCCAGCAGCAGCGGGTGGCGATCGCGCGCGCCATCGTCACCAGGCCGACGCTGCTCGTCGCCGACGAGCCGACCGGCAATCTCGACACCGCCCGCACGCACGAGATCATGGAGCTGTTGACGCGGCTCAACGCCGGGCTTGGCCTCACCATCGTGATGGTCACGCACGAGGCCGACGTGGCGGCCTACGCCGAGCGCACGATCCGCTTCCTCGACGGCCATGTCGCGTCCGACTCCAACAAACTGGAGGCGGCCCAATGATCTGGGAGACAGTTCGCCTTTCGCTGATCTCGATCCGGCGAAACGTGCTGCGCTCGTTCCTGACCTTGCTCGGCATTGTCATCGGCGTCGCCGCCGTCATCGCCATGCTGACCATCGGCTCCGGCACCACCCAGAAGGTCAAGTCCGACATTTCCAAGCTCGGCAGCAATTTGCTCGTCGTCCGCTCCGGCCGCCCGGCCGGGCCAGGCGGACCGGGCGGGCTCGACCAGGTGGTGCGTCCTCTTGCCGACAAGGACCTTGCCGCGCTCGTCAAGCATCTCGACGGCGCCCGCGCGATCTCGCCCGCCTCGCAAAAGCAGGTGCGCGTCATCTTCGGCACCGAAAGCGTGACATCGGGCGTCACCGGCACCGACAGCGCCTATCTCGACGCGCGCGACTGGAAGCTGGTCTCGGGGCGTCCGTTCAGCGATTCCGAGACCCGCGCCGGCGCCGGCGTCTGCCTGGTCGGCGAGACGGTGCGCCAGCAATTCTTCGGCGCCGGCGATCCGGAAGGCGAGACCATTCGCGTCAACCGCACCTCCTGCAAGATCATCGGCCTCTTGGAACCCAAGGGCTACACCGGCTTCGGCCAGGACCAGGACAATGTCGTGCTGATGCCGCTTGCCGCCTACCAGCGCCGCATCGCCGGCAACCGCGACATCGATTCCATCTACATCGCCGCCGACGACCGCACGCCGACAACCGAACTGCAGCCGCGCGTCGAGGACATCCTGCGCGACACGCGCCGCGTCACGCCCGACCGCGATGACGATTTCTCGATCCGCGACATGACACAGATCGCCGACGCCATGGCCAGCGCCACCACCACCATGACCGGCATGCTGGGCGCGGTCGCCGGCGTCAGCCTGCTGGTCGGCGGCATCGGCATCATGAACATCATGCTGGTCTCGGTCACCGAGCGCACGCGCGAGATCGGCATCAGGCTGGCGATCGGCGCGCATGAGAAGCACATTCTCATCCAGTTCCTGGTCGAGGCGACGGTGCTGTCGCTCTTCGGCGGCATCATCGGCATCCTGATTGGCCTGGCGCTCGCCGCCATCGCCTCGGTGGCGCTGACCATTCCCTTCGCCCCGAGCCCGGCGGTCATCCTGCTCGCCGTCGGCTTTTCCGCGCTGATCGGCATGGTGTTCGGCTTCTTCCCGGCGCTGCGCGGCGCCAGGCTCGACCCGATCGACGCGCTCAGGCACGAGTGAAGTCGGCGCGGGAACACGCTCTCGCCTGCCTCTGTCGCCGCGCATCCTGCAATGCTACTGCTGTGACCTTTGGCGCATGGGGGAGATACGAATGAGCAAGAAGGCGCGGCTGGTCCTGACGCTGGCGATCATCGAGGCCGGCCTGGCTGGCCTGTGGTGGTATCTCGCCGGCTACGGCCTCCAGAATCCCGATCGCGTCGCCGCGAATTTCCAGGAGGTCGTCGGCCAGACGATGGGAATGGCGATGGGCGCGCTGCTTGGCCTCGGCGTGATCCTGTTCTTCGTCGCCGCCCGCAACGACCGCAAGGCATTGCCGGACAAGGGACAGCGCTGACCACCACCAAGAGCGGCCCTCTCAGAACGGCAGCCGCGCGTTCTCCTTGACCTCCTTCATGACGAAGAAGGTCCGGGTTTGCCGAACGCCCGGCAGCGCGATCAGCTTCTGCCCGTGCAGCTTGTTGAAATCCGCCATGTCGCGGACCCGTATCTTCAACAGATAGTCGAAGTCGCCGGCCACCAGATTGCAGTCGAGGACCTCCTTGAGCTTCAGCACGGCCTCCTCGAAAGCGGCGAAGCTTTCGGGCGTCGAGCGGTCGAGCACGACGCCGACCATCACCAGCGCGCCAAGGCCGACCGTAGCGGGGGCGATCTCCGCCCGGACTCCGGTGATGTAGCCCTCCTCGAACAGGCGCTGCGTGCGCCGGTGGCAGGTGGCGGCGCTGACGTTCACGCGGGCCGCCAGTTCGGCATTGGTCAGCCGTCCCTCGGCCTGAAGGGCGCGCAGGATTTTGACGTCGATGCGATCCAGAGTTTCGGCGGAAGATTCTTCCATTTCTGCTGCCCTCTTCGAATGGTTAGGCCAATCATATCGCTGATTTGCGGGAGATGTGAAAAATCCGCCCGCAAGTTCGAGAGCACCTTTCGAGCCACTGCGCCTATGATCGCTTCATGAAAATCACCAGAAGCGGAGACAGAACGATGTCACTTCTCGCCAAGTTTGAACGCTATCCGCTGACCTTCGGCCCGACACCGATCGAGCATCTGCCGCGGCTGAGCGCTGCGCTGGGCGGCAAGGTGCAGGTCTACGCAAAGCGCGACGATTGCAATTCCGGGCTGGCCATGGGCGGAAACAAATTGCGAAAGCTCGAATACATCGTGCCGGATGCTCTTCGGTCCGGCGCCGATACGCTGGTGTCGATCGGCGGCGTCCAGTCGAACCATACGCGGATGGTCGCCGCGACGGCCGCCAAGATCGGCATGAAATGCGTGGTGATCCAGGAGAAATGGGTGCCGCACTACGACGCGGTCTACGACCGGGTCGGCAACATCCTGATGACACGCCTGATGGGCGCCGACAGCCGGCTGGTCGACGACGGTTTCGACATCGGCATCCGCAAAAGCTGGGAGGACGCCATCCAGTCGGTGAAGGATGCCGGCGGCAAGCCCTATCCGATCCCGGCCGGCGCCTCGGTGCACAAGTTCGGCGGGCTGGGCTATGTCGGCTTCGCCGAGGAGGTGGCCCGGCAGGAAGCCGAGCTCGGCTTTGCCTTCGACTACATCATCGTCTGCGTCGTGACCGGCTCGACGCAGGCCGGCATGATCGTCGGCTTCGCCGCGCAGAATCGTGCCGACCGGGTGATCGGCATCGACGCCTCCGGCACGCTCGACCAGACCCGCGCCCAGGTCCGCCGCATCGTCGACGACACCGCCGCCCTCGTCGGGCTCGGCCGCGCCGTCCGCGACGACGAGATCGTCATCAACCCCGACTATGCCTATCCGGCCTATGGCGTTCCGTCGGAGGCCACGAACGACGCGATCCGGCTGGCGGCCCGCACCGAGGCCATGATCACCGATCCGGTCTACGAGGGAAAGTCGATGCAGGGCCTGATCGACCTGACCAGGAAGGGCTTCTTCCCCGAGGGCTCACGAATTCTCTACGCGCATCTCGGCGGCGCGCCAGCCATCAACGGCTACAGCTATTATTACAAGGACGACGGCGGCTCCCGGAAAAGCATGCCGGACGAGGCGCTGCCGCCGATCTTCCCATGAGGACTCAGGGGACTTCGTCACCACCCGCGAAATGCCATTCGATCAGCGGCTTCATATGTCCCATCAGCCCGTCCGGCAGGTCGGTGGCATCGCGGATGACGACGGGAGCTTCGATCTCCGGTTCCGCCTCCGTGGCGACGAAGGCGCTGATCCGCCGCGCGATCTCGTCGGCTGGCTCGCTCACCCGATAGCGGCGGAAGATCACCGTGCCGCTCGGCGTCGACAGCGCATGATAGCGCCGGCCGCGTTCGGCGCCCGACAGGTCGATCGCAGTCTCCTCGCGCACTTCGCGGATCATGTTGAAGTCGACATCGACGAGGCCGTCGCGGAAATCGATCGGCTCGAACGAGCCGGCGGCGAAGTAGACGCGGCCGGCATTGACGGTATGCGCGCCCATGCGGATCGCCACCAGCACATTGTCGCCGGCGACCAGCATGGCATGCGCATAGGCATGCTCGGCGCCGCTCGCCTCGCGCTTCTTCCGCCACAGCATGAAGGTCGAATATTTCACCGCATGGCAGCGGCCGACGAGCCCGCCGTCGCGATAGGCGAGCGCCGAGAGCAACACCACCGTGCCGTCGAACAGCGCCGGGTTTGCCCCCATCTCGCGCCGCCAGTTCTCGGCTATCGCCTCGGCGTTTTCGCGTTCGAACGGATGCGGGCCGGGGTCGAGCCGGACATCGACCTTGTCGACCGGCAGGATGACGTTGCGTGGGAGGTCGAAGCTCATCTTACTCGGAGGTGTGTTGAGATCCGGCTCAGGCCATGTCCAGAGCGATCACCACCGGGCAATGGTCGGAGGCCTTCGGTCGGTCCCAGCCGGCGCGCGGGAAGCGCTCGACCTCCTGGCCCGCCGGAAAGATGGTGCGCCAGGGCTGGCCGTTGCGGACGATGTCGGGAACGGCGGTCGCGTTCTTCGCCGCCAGCCCCTTCGACAGCAGGATATAGTCGAGCTGGCAGAGGTGCCGCTCTTCCGGACCGCGCGTGTGGTAAAAGCTCCAGCGGTCCATCTCCGGCCGCCGCTCGACAACGTTTTCGCAGAAGCCGCCGGCGGTCAGCACGTTGATGCAGGACTGGCTCTCGTCGATCACCTGGAAACGGTAGCCGTCGACGCTGTCGCCCTCGATCTTCACCCGCTGCCGGTAGTCGTTCATGTCACCGCAGATCGCCCAGCGCTTGTCGGCGGCATGATCCTTGCCGAAGCGCTCCTCGATGATGCGGCGCACCGCCTGCGCCTCGGCGATGCGCAGCGGCATGGTCGCCTCGCGTCCGTCGAGGCCGTTGCGCGGCGATCCCATCGACTTGAAGTGGACGAGATAAAGCGTCAGCGGCGCGCCGCCGATCTTCAGGTCGACCTCAAGGCAGTCGCGCCGGAAGATGCGTTCGATGGCCTGATAGCCGAGTGTCGCCAGTTCCGGCGTGAACAGGCCGAATTGCTCGAAGGTGACGTGGGCGTGGCTGGTCATGCGCACGAATTCGATCGGCTGGCCCTCGGCCGTCTCGCTGCGCATCATCACGGCAACGTCGATACCGCGTGAATCATTGCCGGCCGTGGTGTATTTCTGCCGGTAGCCCTGCCCGACCATCTTGAACAGATAGCCATATTCGAAGGCCTTCAGCGCCTCGATATTGTCGACTTCCTGCATGCAGATGATGTCGGCACGGGTGGCGGCGATCGCCAGCGCGGTGAGCTGGCGCGTGTCGTCGGACTGGGAAATGGCGCGCGCCTGCTCAAGCATCTTGTACTCGGCCTCGCTCTGGATATCGAACAGCGCCAGCGTGCGATCCTCGTTGAGCTGGTTGCGGTAGCCGGAAAAATCGAACCTGTTCATCAGGTTCTCGACATTGAAGGTGGCAAGGCGCAGCGACATGGCCGTGACCTTTGCCCAGAACTCCCGATGAAGACAAGGGCCTCCCATGCGCCCGTCATGGTTGACGGAACCTTTCCGTTCATCCGCCGTTCAGACGGCAAGTTCCATAAAAGGGCCTCTTCCCGGGGTATTCTGGGCGTGGGGCCTGAAATCTTCGGAGTGTGCAATGAAAACGCTCTTTTTGTCTTCGTTGAGATCCGGTCTGCTGACGCTGGGTCTTGTGGCGGGCGGGACGGCGCCGTCGCTGGCCGGTCCGATCCTTGAGCCAGACCTGTCCGTCCCGTCCAACCTGGCGGCGCCGGGCATCACGCCCGTCCGCGACGAGTGGGCCGGCGGCAATGACCGGCAACTCAACAATGAGGAATGGCGCTGGCGCAACCGCGACGGCCGCTGGCGGTCCGGCAATTTCCGCGAGCGCAATTTCTCCCGCAACTGGGATGGTGACAATAACTGGAACGGCGACGACTGGCGCTGGAGACGCCACCATCACCGCCGCCATTTCCGAGATTCCGATGCCGCAATTCTTGGTCTTGGCCTGGGTCTCGGCCTTGGCAGCCTGTATTACAACAACGGCTACTACAACAACGGCTACTACGCTCAGCCCCGGCGGATCTACCGGACGCAGCGTCTCTCGAGCGCGCATGTCCAGTGGTGCTACGACCGCTACCGCTCGTACCGGGCATGGGACAACACGTTCCAGCCCTATAACGGCCCGCGCCAGCAGTGCTGGTCGCCCTATAGCTGAGCGGCAAGGGATCGAAGAATGCTCGAACGGCGCCGCGCCTCGCGGCGCCGTTTTTGCCAGGGCTGCGGCATGATGCCATCGGCGCTAACGCGCTGTTCATCAGGCGGGTCTATCACATAGGCTGACCGGATCGCCCGGCAGCGGAAAGCCATGGCCGAGGACGAAAACAGGGACAAGCGCAGGCAGCGCGTGCTGAAGGGCGCGTCGATCCTGACCGGCATCGCCAATTCCGAGGTCAAATGCACGCTGCGCAACATGCATGCCGGCGGTGCCGAACTGAATGTCCCGATCGAGGCGCGCGTGCCCGACGAATTCCTGCTCTACGTGCCGACCGACGGCATCGGCTACAAGGCCGTGGTGCGCTGGCGCCGCGACGGCCGCATCGGCGTCGAGTTCACCGGCACCGAACCGAAGCCGCACTGGCACTACGGCTGAAGCGGGCTCTTTTCCACCGCGAACTCATCCGCTTAACGAAAAGCCGGCGGATTGCTCCGCCGGCTCGGTGCTTCTCGACCGGAAGCTTGATGACAATTCGCCCTGCCGAGTCAGCTGGTGCGGGTTTCGAGAACCGGAGCGGAGCGGACATTGAAGTCCGTGAGCACCGGAAGCGCAGAAACCCGCGGCAGATGGCCGGAAGGGTAGAATTGGCGCAAGCTTTCTAGTTCTTGGCCCTGTCGACCAGCTTGTTCTTGGCGATCACCGCGCGCCCGCAGGGCGAAGCCCGAGGACGCGCAATGCAAAGACCGTGGATCGCCTCAGTTCTTGGCCTTGTCGACCAGCTTGTTCTTGGCGATCACCGCGCGCCCGCAGGGCCAAGCCCGAGGACGCGCAATGCAAAGACCGTGGATCGCCTCAGTTCTTCGCCTTGTCGACCAGCTTGTTCTTGGCGATCCACGGCATCATCGCGCGCAGTTTCGCACCGACCTCTTCGATCTGGTGGCTGTCGTTGTTGCGGCGGATGCCCTTGAAGCGCGCCAGGCCGGCCCGGTATTCCTGCATCCACTCCGAGGTGAACTTGCCGGTCTGGATATCCTTCAGCACGCGCTTCATCTCGGCCTTGGTATCGGCGGTGATGATGCGCGGACCCGAGACATACTCGCCCCATTCGGCGGTGTTCGAGATCGAGTAGTTCATGTTGGCGATGCCGCCCTCATAGATCAGGTCGACGATCAGCTTGACCTCGTGCAGGCACTCGAAATAGGCCATTTCCGGCGCGTAGCCGGCTTCCACCAGCGTCTCGAAACCGGCGCGGATCAGCTCGACCAGACCGCCGCAGAGCACCACCTGCTCGCCGAACAGATCGGTCTCGCATTCCTCGCGGAAATTGGTCTCGATGATGCCGGAGCGGCCGCCGCCGACGCCGCAGGCGTAGGAGAGCGCCAGATCGAGCGCATTGCCGGAAGCATCATGGTTGACGGCCACCAGACACGGCACGCCGCCGCCCTTCTGGTATTCGCCACGCACGGTGTGGCCCGGACCCTTCGGCGCAATCATGACGACGTCCACGGTCGACTTCGGCTCGATCAGGCCGAAATGCACGTTGAGGCCGTGCGCAAAGGCAATCGCCGCGCCATCGCGGATGTTCGGCGCGATCTCGTTCTTGTAGATGTCGGCCTGCAATTCGTCCGGCGTCGCCATCATCATCAGGTCGGCCCATTTGGCGGCGTCCGCGACGGTCAACACCTTGAGCCCGTCGGCCTCGACCTTCTTGGCGGTCGCCGAGCCGGCCTTGAGGCCGATGGCGATGTCCTTGACACCGGACTCCTTGAGGTTGAGCGCATGCGCCCGGCCCTGGCTGCCATAGCCGATGATGGCGACCTTCTTGCCCTTGATGAGGTTGAGATCGGCGTCACGATCGTAATAGACACGCATTTTCGTCTTCCTTCCCGTTTTGAAGATCAGAGGCCTTGCGGCCGGTTGTTTGCTCCATGGAGAGCGAGAAACTGCTGCGTCGCACGGGCGGCATCGCCACCGATCGTCGCCTCAGTCAATTCCAGCCGGTCGCCGAGCAGAAGCCTCATCTGCACATCGCGGGCGACCAGCCCGAAAAAGGTGCGGAATGCCGTTTCGGCATCCGCGAAATCCAGCAATCCGGCCTCTCGTCCCGCTTCCAGCACCGGCTTCAAGCGCCTGGCGAGCGCGAAACGTCCATTCTGCAGCACGATGGCGCCGAGGTCATCCTTGCCGGAACCGGCATGGCCGACAGCCACCCGGTTCAGCGCGATCGACGTATCGCTGGATATCACCTTGAGCCAGTCCGAGGCGAAGCGTTCGAGGCTCGCCGTCAGCGAGGCAATATCGAGACCCTTGCGGTCGACCGGCGCCACCCGAACCTTGGAGGCCTGCCACTGCACCGTCGCCGTCAGCAGCCCGTCGCGGTCACCGAACCATTTGTAGAGCGTTTCCTTGGAGCAGCTTGCCCGCCGCGCCACCGCGGTCATGGTCAGGCTGTCGCCCTCCTCGACCAGCAGGCGAAGGGCGGCGTCGAGAACGGCCTGCTGCCGCTCCGTCAGCGCTTCGCTGCTGTCGATCTCAGCGCCTGCCTGCAACACGTTTCTTTCTCGCCTGATGAAAGGTCACGCCCGTTCTTGGTGGCGTACCGTACGTTACGGTTCGGCATATTGCGCAATCCTGCTGCCGACGCAAGGACAAAATGGAGAAAATCATTTTGGTATCCGGATGCAGCGCGCAAACCGCCAGGTCTTGGCTGGCTCAGTCGCCTGCAGGTGGATCGCGCAACCTGCCGAGCAGGGTGGCCAGTGTCTCAAGGTCCTCGATCGGAAGCCTGGCGCCCACCAGCTCGGCGATCGACCGCCCGTAGGCGGCCCACATGCGGCGGCGGGTCTCACGCCCGCTGCCTGTGATGCGGATGGTCTGGCCGCGGCCATCATCAGCGACCGGCAACTTCTGTATGAGGCCATCTGCCTCAAGCCGGGCCAGCAGCCGCGAGATGTTGTATTGCGCAAACAAGGTCCGCTCGATGAGCTGGAACGGCCGCAGCCCGCCCTCGCCGGCTTCGGCAAGCTCGTGCAGCACGTCGTACCAGGCAAGCGGCGGCAGACCGCTGGCCTTCAGCGCCTCCTCCGCTCTTTCCACGAGCTGGCGCGAGACGCGCATCAGGCGCGCCCAGGCCTTGATCGCGGCGGGTGAAGGCGATGTCCTCTCCATTGGCGCAGCCTAAGCGATAGATGCAATTGCATCAAGCTTGACGTTCGATGCATTTGCATCCATATCAATGCAACTGCATCTATATGGAGTCATCCGATGAAACACGAAATCTGCAAAGCTGGGGAGGCGGTCAGCAAGCTGACCCTCGTCAGCCACCACCTCTGCCCCTATGTGCAACGCGCGGCGATTGCCCTTGCCGAGAAGGGCGTGCCGTTCGAGCGCGTCATGATCGATCTCGCCGACAAGCCGGCCTGGTTCAGGGCGAGATCGCCGCTCGGCAAGGTGCCGCTGCTCAGCGTCGATCGCGGCGGCCAAGAGACGGAGATTTTCGAGTCCGCCGTCATCCTCGAATTCCTCGAGGAAACCGAGGCCAATCCGCTGCACCCAGCCGATCCGCTGACACGCGCCCGGCACCGCGCCTGGATCGAGTTCGGCTCGGCCACGCTGAACGCCATCGGCCGCTTCTACGCCGCCTCCAGCGAGGCCGCCTTCACGGCCGAGAGCAAAGGTCTGTCGGCGATGTTCGATCGGCTCGAAGCGGAACTGGCGGACCGCACCAGCCCCGGCCCCTGGTTCGCCGGTGAGCGCTTTTCTTTGGTCGACGCCGTCTATGGCCCGATCTTCCGATATTTTGACGTCTTCGACGAGATCGGCGATTTCGGCATCCTCGGTGGAAAACCCCTCGTCCAGGCCTGGCGCCGTGCATTGAGCGAACGGCAGTCGGTGAAGGAAGCGGTCGATCCTGATTATCCGCAACGCCTCGAGGCCTTCCTGCGGGCCAAGGCTTCCCATCTCTCGGAACTCATCCGGCAGTGCGATCAGGCCACCCCGCTTCCTGAAGCCCGATACGCCTGAACGGGTCGACCACCGTTCCGGCCACCATCGAAGCCAGCAACTGTGGCGCCGGCGGGATTTTGGCGATCGTCGCCACCAGGCGGTCGCGGATGAACGGCAGCGCCGCGGAATCGGACTGATAGAACGGCGTGAAGGCCAGCGACAGCGCCTGGAAGATGCGCACGTGCCAGCGCCGCGCCTTTGCGTAGCCCTCCAGCGCCGCATCGACGCTGCCCGCCCGCGCAAGCGCATGGCTGAGCGCCGCCGCGTCGAGCAGCGCCATGTTCGCCCCCTGGCCGAGCTGCGGGCTGGTCGAATGGGCCGCGTCGCCGATCACCGCCAGCCGCCGACCGATGGGCTGCCTCATCGTGTGATGGCCATAGCGCGCCAGCGACAGTTGCTCGAAACTCTCGATCTGTTCGGTGAAGGCGGCGCACTCCGGCCACAGCGAGACCACCCTCGCCTTCCAGGCGTCGAGCCCCGCGGCGCGGGCGCTCTCGGCATCCGCCGGCTTCAAGCTCCAGAAGAAGGCAGCCATCCGTTCGGCGCCGGGCTCGGGCCGGCCGATCGGCAGCACGCCGATCATCACGCTCGCTTTGTCATAGCGCTGCAGCAGCGCGTTCTCGTCAAAACCCTCGCCCTTCCAGCCGAGCGAGGCCCAGAACGCGCCATAGGTGAGTGGCCTGGGTTCAGTTGGATCGTTGAGGCCTTGGCGCAGCCTGGAGCGCGCGCCACTGGCATCGACGACAAGATCGAACGAACCTGCCTTGCGTCCCTTGCCGCAGACCAGCACGGCCCTTTCGCCGATCTCCAGCGCTTCGACCTCGACATTGGTCTCGATCGCGATCGCTTCGCGCCGGGCGGCGCGGAACAGCACGCCGAACAGCGCCGCCCGATGCACCGCCAGCCCGAAGCGGCCGCCGCGTTGGGCATCGTAGCGGACGTCGAGCACCGTGCGGCCGCTTCTGGCGTCGGCGCCGTGCAGGCGATCGATGCGGCTGCCCAGCGAAAGGATGTCGCCGAGCAGGCCGAGTTCGGCCAGCACGCTGAGCCCCGTCGGCTGCAGGATCAGCCCGGAACCGACCGGCTTCGGCTCATCGAACCGTTCGAAGATGGTGACCCGGTGCCCTGCCCGCTTGAGAAAGAGCGCGGTGGCCAGCCCGGCCGGCCCGGCGCCGGCAATCGCGATGTCCAGAGATTCTTGCATTGCCCGCCCAACCCGAAGTGGCCGGACAATCCTTCAGCGGCATGGCTAAATCAAGCCACCGCGCCGTCGCATCGTGGGTCAGGCCTGCGCCGCGTCGAATGCGGCGCGCGCCTCGCGCACCGCGTCATGGTTGAGTTCGGCCCATTGGACGAGCTGATACAGGGGCACGAACATCGAACGCCCGAGATCGGTCAGGCTGTATTCGACACTTGGCGGCTTGGTTGGGAACACCTCGCGATGGACGTAGCCGTCGCGCTGCAATTCGTGCAACGTCTGGGTCAGCATGCGCTGCGAGATGTCGGGAACCAGCCGCCGCAGTTCACCGAAGCGATAAGGCTTTTCCGCAAGCGCCGTTACCAGCAACGGGCTCCATTTGCCGTTCATGCCTTGCATGACGTCGCGAACCGGGCAATCGGCGAAATTGGCGCCGTCCGTCATCGCCTTGTAGATCTCGATCTTCGATTTCAGATTGACGATCTTGCCGTCCATCGCTGGTTCCCTGCGTGTGCCTACGTCCCGGAAAACTGCCTTCTTTACGGGGAGCGGTCAATTCCTAATTTAGTGCTGGTCTCTTTTTGAGACCATCAAGAGCACCCGCCGCTTCGGCGCAAAATCAGGATCTCCCCATGAGCGAAACCCTTCTCGTCACCGGCGCCTCCGGCCAGCTTGGCCGCAGCGTCCTGCGCCACCTGCTCGACGCGCAAAAGATTGCGCCGGCACGCATCATCGCCACCACGCGCAATCC
>NZ_RZOS01000949.1:0-967 GCF_004022605.1 Mesorhizobium sp. M4B.F.Ca.ET.089.01.1.1 | reverse complement strand
ATCACCGTCTCCCAGGCGGCGAGCACGCCGCGGTCGACCTCGCCGCTCTCCAGCGGATTGCCGAACACGCCGATCGACGAGACGGTGACGTCGGCATCGCCGATCGCCTCGCGGATCTGGCCGGCGAGCCGCGGCAGGTCCTTGCCGCCCAGCGTCTGCCAGAAGAAGGGCTGGATGCTCTCGAAGCCGAGCGGCAGGATCTGTTTGATGTAGGCGGCCGGGTCGTCGAGATTGGCCCTGACCATGGTGCCGATCCTGATGTCGAGGAGCGGGTTTGGCATCATTGCGCATCCCTGGCGATCGCCACGCGGCGTCCGGTCTCGGCGCTTTCGATCGCGCCGAAGACCATGGCCAGGCTGTTGATGTTGTCGGTGCCGCGCGTTTCCGGCTCGGCGCCGGTTTCGATCGCGTGCATGAAATCCCTGATGATGCCGAGATGGCCATCGACGCGGTCGGATGCGTCGAGTGGCGGCACCTCGATTGGCTGGGTCTTGTCGAACAGGCCGTCGCGGCCCGCAGCCACCACCTCCGCCTTCAGCCCATCAAAGCCGTCCCAGAGCAGGCTGCCGCGCTCGGCGACGATGCGCCAGCTCCCTTCCCAGCTGGTCCGGAAGCCGTCGGCGCACCAGCTGCCCGCATAGGTAAAGACCTTGCCGCCGCCGAAATCGAAGACGGCGCTCGCCGACGATCCCTGCCGGTACCAGGAACTGGCCGGCTCCCACTCCTGGCAGTAGACGCTGGCCGGCTCGCCGGCGGCCATGTAGCGGGCGGCATCGAAGGTGTGGATCGCCATGTCGAGCAGCAGCACATGGGACATCTCCTCGCGAAAGCCGCCGAAATGCGGCGCGACGAAGAAGTCGGCATGGATGCTGGTCGGCTTGCCGATGGCGCCCGAGTCGAGAAAGCGGCGGATGCGCCGGACATTGGCGACATAGCGGCGGTTCTGCACGACGGCATGGACGCGCCC
>NZ_RZOS01000948.1:0-970 GCF_004022605.1 Mesorhizobium sp. M4B.F.Ca.ET.089.01.1.1 | reverse complement strand
ATGTCGAACTGGCCGAACGACTGTCTCACCGCTTCCGCCTGGCGGCGCGGCGACATCAGGCCGGCCGGCGAGATGCGGCGGATCACGGACATGACCAAGTTGAGGCCGACGGCCATTCGCAGCATCAGGCCGCTGCCGCGCCGGTCGTCGGTGACGAAGGCGATGCCGGCCTTGCGCGCCGCGTCGATGGAGTCGAGTTTCACGGGCTTGCCGTCGACTGCGACCTCGCCCTGCCAGCGTCCGGCGAGACCGGTGCCGTAGAGCGCGGACAGCAGTTCGGTGCGCCCTGCTCCCATGATGCCGGCCAGGCCGACGATCTCGCCCTCCTTGACCTCGAGCGAAATCCCGCTCGGCGGCTGCCAGCCGGCGCTTTCACGGGCGAGCCTGAAGCTGGCATCCTTGAGGCTGAGCAGCGTCTTGCCGGCGCTTCTGGCGCGCGCCGGGTAGAGTTCATCCAGCGAGCGGCCGACCAGAAGTCGAACCAGTTCGGCCTGCGGCGCGTGCGGCTCGGTGACGCCGGCGACGCGGCCGTCGCGCATCACCGTCACGCGGTCGGCGATCTCAGGCACTTCCTCCAGCCGGTGCGAAATGTAGACGATGCCGACGCCGGTAGCGGCGAGCTTGCGCATGATGTCGAACAGGCGCTCGACCTCTCCGACGGTGAGCGCGGCCGTCGGCTCGTCCATGATCAGCACGCGCGAGGCATAGGACAGCGCCTTGACGATCGCCACCACCTGGCGCTGGCCGATGGAGAGGTCGGCGACGAGGCGCGCGGGGTCGATGGCGAGTTCGATCGCCTCAAGCCGCCGCTTCGCCTCGCGGCGCATCGCGGGCACGTCGAGCAGGCCGCCCGGTCGCATCAATTCGCGGCCGAGGAAGAGGTTCGCCGCGACATCGAGCGAGGGCACCAGGTCGAGTTCCTGGAAGATTGTGGCGATGCCGGCTGCCTGCGCCTCGCGCGGGTTGTTGA
>NZ_RZOS01000947.1:0-972 GCF_004022605.1 Mesorhizobium sp. M4B.F.Ca.ET.089.01.1.1 | reverse complement strand
ACCGTCAAGGCCATGTCACGGGGCAAAGCGGCAGCGCATGCGACGCTTAGGGCTGCTTGATCCATCAGGATCACCGCGCCGGGCTGCACGAGCTTGGTTGCGGTAGCAGCCGGCGCCGCGAGATCGGAGACGGAGATTTTCAACCGCCCGCCTCCCGTGCCGGTCGCTGATGATCTGGCGAGCGCTCCGCCGTAGACCCTGCGGCAAAACCCGGCTTTGGCAAGATCGCGAAGATCGCGGCGTACGGTGTCTTCCGACACACGGAATTCGAGCGCCAGCGCGTTGGCCAGGACCTTGCCTTGCTCCGCTAATCGATCGCGTATGATCGCCTGGCGCTCTTCCGAAAGCATCACCCAAACCTCCCAGACAGATCATGGGCAGCTTCTTTTTCCGTCTTCATGGCTAGCGGATATAACTCCCAACCGTCCCAGGCCACAATGTCATGATGAACCGTCGCTGCAGGTCGAGCCAAGGGCACTGTTCGTCGATCATGTGGTCGATAAGCCTCACTACCAGCCGCTCACCGATGCAATTTCGCACAGTCACCATTCCTGACGCATTTGGACGTTCATTTCCGATGTCGGGAAACGGGGAACGGGGGTCGTGGAGGCCCCCCCGTGATATCCTATCCATCAGACCAACCCCGGGCTGTCGTGATTGATTGCGGGCGCCGATACCATCGCGGCTGAGCGGCGCTCAAGTGGGAGCCTGGACTTGATGCACGACAGACAGCGACCTAGGCACATCGCGTCACTCTGCGTCACAGATTGGAACCGTGCGAACTTGTCGCTCGATCTCGCGAGTGGAAGGATACCGTCGACCGTTCCTCATCGCAGCCGCTGTCGAATAGGACGAGTGCGACACTTCCGACCAAGTCCAAAGATGGACCGAAATGCGCGATGGGGACCTATGAGCCTTCTGACGAACGACATCCCCCGCAAACGTCGCTTTCGCGCCGGCATGGTGGGAGGG
>NZ_RZOS01000946.1:0-972 GCF_004022605.1 Mesorhizobium sp. M4B.F.Ca.ET.089.01.1.1 | reverse complement strand
GTGGTGATGAGCTCGTGGACCTGATCCGCGACGAGACGCACACCTGCTACCAAGGCGATCGCACCCATCATCACGAATGGGGCTGTGGCTGTGGTCAATGTCCGGCCTGCGAGTTGCGCGCTGAGGGATATCGACAATTCGCGACGCTGCCGGCAACGCCATTACCGACAATGGAGGTTTCTAATGGCTGAAATTGATCGCCTCCGCAGGGCGGAAGGAATCGTATTCCTATTGTGCTTTGCCGGATCTATCCCTCTGGCGAACTGGCTCATCGGCGATGTCGGAACAACCTGCGTTCCGAACGGCCCATGTCTGATTCCAGTGGCGCCCGGACTTGTCGCGCCTAGCGGGGTGCTGGCGGTTGGTCTCGCCTTGGTACTGCGCGACCTTGTGCAGCGGCGACTTGGGTTACGCTGGGCGTTTGCCGCAATTGCAATCGGCGCCTTGTTGTCGGCGAGTTTTGCACCGCCGGCGCTGGTCGCTGCTTCCACGGCAGCGTTTCTCCTGTCGGAAATAGCAGATTTAGCCGTTTACACTCCGCTGCAGCGTCGCGGATTCGTCCGCGCCGCGGTCGCAAGCAGCATAGTGGGGCTTGTTATCGATAGCATAGTATTCCTCACTTTGGCCTTTGGGAGCCTCGATTTCCTCGTCGGCCAAATTGTTGGTAAGGCTTGGATGGTAGCAGCGGCGCTGCCCGCCTTGGCTTGGCTGCGAGAGAGGGACCGCCGGCTAGGGCTTTTGCCCGCCTGAGACCTAGAAGCAACGAACCGAAATCGCTTTCCGCAATTACAAATTGGGATCATCAAGAATGGCTGGGGGCAAACGGGATTTGTCGCAGTTGGGGGCGATCTGGAACGCATTTTGGGCGCGTGACATCGAGTATTTTCCTCGTCTCACAGCCTGCGGAAGCGTTGTGACGCTCAAGAGCGAGGAGGTTTTAAAAGAAATCGCGGCAAAGACAGAAAACCTTAC
>NZ_RZOS01000945.1:0-974 GCF_004022605.1 Mesorhizobium sp. M4B.F.Ca.ET.089.01.1.1 | reverse complement strand
TTCACAGCGGACGTGGCGTGATCCGGGTCGAGCACGGCAAGGGCTGCAAGGACCGCATGGTTATGCTCTCGGCGCAGCTTCTGCACATCCTGCGGGTCGACTGGTGACTAAGGAAACCGCAGGGCTGGCTGTTTCCGGCCGGGATGCAAATCGCCCGCATCGACGTTCAGGTATTGTACTCGGCCGGCCGCTCGGCGCGTGCGGCCGCCGAACAATTCCTGTCGCAACCGCCATGCCCCAAGGCCCAAGGAAAGTCCTGCCGGGAATGACTCGCCGCGCGGCAGGACCAGCTTCTGCCGATCCTACTCCCACGTGGTGTTTATGCTGCCGGCCGAGATCGCCGCAATCGCCTTCCAGAACAAGGCGGCGATGTACACGATCCTGTCCAAGGCGGCCGCCGAGACGGATTCATCGTCAGTTTATGACGGCGGCAGCGAGATCGTCATTGGCAATGTCGCAAACTTACACAGGGTGGACCTACACCTCTTGCTGAGAGATCCTTTAGAATCGGGTTGTCCAACATCTGCTAGCGCCCGTTGAGGATTCCCAGTCGTATGATGTATCAGGATCTCGTGCGTGGATCACTGTTGCAGGGCATCATAAAATCCGCGCACGCCGTTCCCAATAAATGGTTCGGGCAGGAAGCCCGGTTTTTTGCACAGGGCTTCCGGGCGCCAGTCCGAGTCGGGCAGCCGCCGTCCATCTGGAAACGCGATAGCGCCACCCGGGAGATTATATTGGCGATCTGTATGCCATAAGGCGCATACTTTGCGAGCAGCGGATCGTACTGCATCCGTTCGTCGATACAGCCCGACAGGAATCGAGCAAAGCAAGTGCAGATCAAAGACGTCCTCCTTGCGCCTGGCAATGGTGCATTTTTCTATGACGACCAAGATGCGATCAGGGCCGGCGTCCCGCACGACGGTTTCATCTATGTGGGCCAACCTGTCACGATCGGCTTCAAAGCCATTCGT
>NZ_RZOS01000944.1:0-974 GCF_004022605.1 Mesorhizobium sp. M4B.F.Ca.ET.089.01.1.1 | reverse complement strand
AGGAAGAACCGGCCGATGAAGGCGGCGAAGACGACGCTGGTTTCGCGGATGGCGGTGATCGGGCCGGCGGGGCCGAGCGCGAAGGCGGCGACCACCACGCCGTAGGCAAGCAGCGCGAACAGGCCGCCGGCCAGCGCCTTGCGGGTTTCCGGCGCGCTGAAGTCGACGATGAGCCTGCCGCGCAGCGCGACGAAGGTGACTGGCAGCAAGGCGCCGTAGATCAGCAGCACCCAGGCGGTGTAGGCGCCGCTGTCGCCGGCGGCGCGGACGCCGATCGCATCTACGGTTGCGTAGGCGGCGATGATCGCGCCCGTCGCCAGCGCGTAGAGGATCGACGTCGTCGATGCCCTTCCCTTGCCAAGCGACAATCCCATGATGCCGCAGGCGACCAGCGCGACGCCGGCGATCTCCGGCGTGGTGAGCCGCTGGCCGGCCATGAGGAAGCTGCCAAGCGTAACCAGCAACGGCACGCTGCCGCGCACGATCGGATAGACCTGCCCCAGCTCGCCATAGCGGTAGGCGGCGACAAGGAACACGCTGTAGCCGACCTGCAGGCCGGCCGAGAGCACGACATAGGGCCAGGCGGCCGCGGCCGGAAGCGCGTGAAAAAGCGCCATGGGAATGGCGATGAACGTGCTGGAAAAGCTCATGACCGTGATCGTCCACAGCCTGTCGGCCCCCGTCCGCAGGAAGGCGTTCCAGCTGGCATGCAGGATGGCGGCGAACAGCGCCAGCCCGATGACCGCCGCGCTCATTGCCGCCCCCACGCGCCCGCGATGATGGCGGCCGCTGCCTTGCGGGCATTGCCGATGGCGGCGTCAGCCTCGCCCATCTGCGCCAGCAGCGTCGCCCCCTCGATCAGCATCAGCAGCGCCGCCGCGGCGCCCTCCGCCCGCTCCGGCGGCATCGTCTGCTCGAGGATCGCCTGCATGCGCGACCTCAGGCCATTCTTCTGGCGGGCGACGGCCTTGAAC
>NZ_RZOS01000943.1:0-977 GCF_004022605.1 Mesorhizobium sp. M4B.F.Ca.ET.089.01.1.1 | reverse complement strand
GTACAGCAGACATGCCCACCTCCAGCTCGGTGCGCATCGCCCGGGCTTAGGCGGGCGGCGGCCACCTCCAGCGTCAGGCGGTCGAGCGGGCTCGGCGTCCTGGCGATTATTGCCACAGGGTGTAGTGCACGCCGTCTTCGAGAGGTCATTACGCGACGAAGCAGCCTTCGTCGCGCGCACAGTTGGGCTTCTTCAACGGGATGCTAATTACTCTGGAAGGCACCAGCATCTTATCTCCTTTTCCTGCTGGTGCGGTCCAGCGGGAGTTCGATGCGCATCCGACTGTCAGAGTTTGAGCGATCGCGCCACGAGCGCTACTCCTTCGTTGGCGTCGACATGCGCGCCCGATCGTATGGCGAAGACGATGGATGTTCCAGGCGCCCGGATGTCAATGGACTCAGCGGACAGCGAATCCATCGGATGCAGGATGCCTATGAGATCTCCCTCCTTCACTTCATCCAACACCGAGCAGCGAGGTTCGAAGATGCCCGGTGCAGGCGATTTCAACTCGTCGGACGGATGCGTTTCGAGCGTTTGGCCGGACTTCTGTTGACGGAACGTTGGATACTTGGCTTTACCCTCGACCAACCCGAGCGCGATGAGCGCGTTGCGTACTCCAGCCTCGTAGATGGCGAGATTATCCGCGCCGACCGTGCCGCCGCCGAATTCAGCGCACACAAAAACCTTGCCCTGCTCCTGGGCCAGGATATCGAACATTCCAGCCGTGTCGTTGTAATCCCAGACCAATGACAAGGGCAATTTAAACGCTTCCGCCATTCTCACCGTCCTGGCCATAAGATCGAGATCGGCAATGGGGTGCGTCGTGGCCGCCGGTGGAAAATCCCACGTTGGTCCGAAGCTGTGCAAATCAAATACAGTGTCGGCCATTGGCAACAATACGCGCGAAACCGCATCCGCGATTCGTTGTGTCACTGACCCGTCGGCGCGGCCCGGAAACACGCGATTGAGATTCAACC
>NZ_RZOS01000942.1:0-977 GCF_004022605.1 Mesorhizobium sp. M4B.F.Ca.ET.089.01.1.1 | reverse complement strand
GAGCTGATCATCGACGAGCGCCGCAAGGCGTCTGGCGTCGAGGTCGCCGAGCCGATGCTGACCGACATGGTCACCGCCGCGCAGTAATCGCGGGACGACAAGAGAAGAAGGAAAGGGGCCCGCGTGGCCCCTTTTCGCGTTTTCAGCGGCACGAGGAATCATCATGAGCAAGAAGACCTGGACGGCCGTCGACGACTACATCGTTTCCTCGCTGTTCGCGGCGGATCCCGTGCTTGACGCAGTGCTCGCGGCCAATCGCGATCAGGGCCTGCCGGCGATCGACGTCTCGGCCGCGCAAGGCAAGCTGCTGTCGCTGCTGGTGCGCATCCGCGGCGCGAGAAGGGTGCTGGAAATCGGAACCCTTGGCGGCTACTCGACCATCTGGATGGCGCGGGGACTGCCCGCCGATGGAAAGGTCGTGACGCTGGAGCTCGATCCGCACCATGCCAGGGTCGCACGCTCGAATTTCGAGCGGGCAGGGGTGTCAGACCGGATCGATCTGCGCATCGGTCCGGCGCTTCAATCGCTCGCCGTGCTGAGTGGCGAAAACGCGGGTCTGTTCGATCTGGTCTTCATCGACGCCGACAAGCCGAACAATCCGAATTATCTCGACTGGGCAATGAAGCTGTCACGGCCTGGAACGGTCATCGTCTGCGACAACGTCATTCGTGACGGCGCCGTGGTGCACAAAGATAGCGGCGACGCCAATGTCGAAGGCGCACGCGCGGCGTTCTCGTTCATCGGCGGCGAGAGGCGGCTCGACGGCACGGCCATCCAGACCGTCGGCGCCAAGGGCTGTGACGGGTTTGCGATAGCGATCGTCGAGTGACATTACACCGTGAATGATGATGATCAGACCAACTTGGTCGTGCTCACTTTGTCATCGGCTGTTCATTTGACGACCGGCTTCCCCCAATCCGTCGCTGCTTCGCAGCGCCACCTTTCCCTCCGGAGGGGGGAAAGGTGGCGCTGCGAAG
>NZ_RZOS01000941.1:0-979 GCF_004022605.1 Mesorhizobium sp. M4B.F.Ca.ET.089.01.1.1 | reverse complement strand
CTATTGCGGCGCTCATCGTTTTTCTGCTGGTGGGTTTTGCGCTGCCCATTCTTGTCCTTCGACGCGCACGCAACAAACGAATCCAGAGGTTCGCCAAGCAACTTCCCGACGCACTGGACATGATTGTCCGTTCGCTGCGCGCCGGCCACCCAGCTTCCGTGGCGATCGGTCTTGTCGCCAGGGAAATGCCCGATCCGCTCGGCACGGAATTCGGCATCGTCGCCGACGAAATCGCCTTCGGATTGAGCATCGAACAAGCCGTTCGAAAGTTATCGCAACGAGTGGGTTTCGAAGGCCTTCACCTGCTTTCGGTGTCGCTCTCGATTCAGTCCAAGACCGGTGGCAATCTGACTGAGATCCTTGCCAATCTCTCATCGGTGTTGCGCGAGAGGCAAAAGCTCCGGCTGAAAATCAGGGCCCTTTCAGCCGAGGGTCGAATGTCGGCCTGGATCATCTCGCTTTTCCCGGTCGCGATGTTCTTTATCCTCCAGTTCGCTGCCCCGTCCTACTATGGGACCGTATGGAACAATCCGATCATCCTGCCTGTGTTCATGATTTTCGGGGGATGGGCGCTTCTGGGCGATTTTATCATGTATCGCATGGTCAATTTCGATTTCTGAGGAGCGAAGCACGGCCGTGTTGTCCACCATTCAGGGTTTGAGCTTCCTGGTTTCGATTGCCGTGTTCCTGGCCGCGGCGGCGCTCTTTCTGTTCTGCGCTCTGGTCTTTGTACCGGCGTTGCAGACGAGAAAATTGGTAGCGCAAAGCCTCTTGGCAGAGGGCATTGTCGACCGTCGTTCGCTTGCCGGCCAAGAGCAACTCGCCAGGATATCGGCACAAAAGCCGATCGACGCTTATTTCCGCACAATTGAGAAGGAGCGGGGTGAGCCGAATGCGCTCGAGACGAAGCTTTTTCGCGCCGGTTTCCACCAGCCAAATGCGCCCCTTATTTATACCTTGTCGCGCATCGCTGCTGTAG
>NZ_RZOS01000940.1:0-980 GCF_004022605.1 Mesorhizobium sp. M4B.F.Ca.ET.089.01.1.1 | reverse complement strand
ACATCAAGAACAAGATCGACCCGACGCTGACGCTGCGCCGCTCCTGCCGCGAGGGCATTTGCGGCTCCTGCGCCATGAACATCGACGGCTCCAACACGCTCGCCTGCACCAAGGGCTGCGACGACATTTCCGGCGCGGTGAAAGTCTATCCGCTGCCGCATATGCCGGTGATCAAGGACCTGGTGCCGGACCTCACCAATTTCTACGCCCAGCACGCGTCGATCGAGCCGTGGCTGAAGACGGTGTCGCCGGAGCCGGCCAAGGAATGGCTGCAGAGCCATGAGGACCGCGAGAAGCTCGACGGGCTCTATGAATGCATCCTGTGCGCCTGCTGCTCGACGTCGTGCCCGAGCTACTGGTGGAACGGCGAACGCTATCTCGGCCCGGCGACGCTGCTGCAGGCCTATCGCTGGCTGATCGACAGCCGCGACGAGGCCAAGGGCGAGCGGCTCGACAATCTCGAGGACCCGTTCCGGCTCTACCGCTGCCACACCATCATGAACTGCGCCCAGACCTGCCCCAAGGGGCTCAATCCCGCCAAGGCGATCGCCGAGATCAAGAAGATGATGGTGGAGCGGCGGGTTTAGGCTGCGAATGAAGCCACTGCCTGACGATTTCGCGCCGGAAGCGATTACGGCGATCCGCGCGCGGCTGGAGATGGCCCGGGCGCAAGGGGCAAATGTCCTGTTCGCCATCGAAAGCGGCAGCCGCGCCTGGGGCTTCCCGTCTCCGGACAGCGATTATGATTGCCGTTTCCTCTACCTCCGCCCGGTCGCCGACCACCTCGTGCTGGAGCAGGCGCGCGACGTGATCGAGTTCCCCATCGAGGGCGAGATCGACGCCGGCGGCTGGGATTTGCGCAAGGCGCTACTGCTGGCGCTCGGCGGCAACGCCGTCGTTGTCGAATGGGCGAAATCGCCAATCGTCTACGAGGAGGTTCCGGGCTTCCGGCAGCGTCTTCTCGACCTGCTTGCCGAGAT
>NZ_RZOS01000093.1:0-16448 GCF_004022605.1 Mesorhizobium sp. M4B.F.Ca.ET.089.01.1.1 | reverse complement strand
TGCCGTACTGGCCCGCGATCCCGGCGCCGCCGAGATTGCCGCTCACCGGGTTGGAGACGTTCGAGCCGGTGGCCACGCCGGTCACCGCGCCGCCGGGCGCCGCGCCGTCGGCGCCGAGCACGTCAGGCGTTCCGTCGCTCAGCACATTGCCCGAGACCTGCGCGCCTTCCGAGACGCTGTTGGTGTTGGCATAGGCCGTCGGCACGTCGTCGACGATGTCGACCAGGATGGTGCCGGTGGTTGTGTTGCCGTGTGCGTCGGTCACCGTATAGGTGAAGCTGTCCTTGTCCTGTTCGGTGGTGATGCCGTTGTTGAGGGTCGCGCCGTCATAGGTATGGGTCAGCGTGTAGGTGTAGGTGCCGTCTGCATTGAGCACCAGGTTGCCGTAGCTGCCGGTGGCCGATGAGTTGAGCGTATAGGTATAGGGCCCCGTGCCGCCGGCCGGCGTGATGGCGCCGTTGAATATCTCGCTGTTGCCGGCCGCGTCGCTGCCCGCCGGCAGGCCCTTCTCATAGACCAGCGCGTCGGTGTCGGAGGCGGTCACCGTGACGTTGTTGACGGTGATGTCCAGCGTCACCGTCGAGGTGTCGCCGTCGCCATCGGTGATGGTGTAGACGAAGTGGTCGACCGCGTTGGTGGTCACCGCGTTGGGATTGGCCGTGTAGGTGTAGGTGCCGTTGGCGTTGAGCACCAGCGTGCCGTACTGGCCCGCGATCCCGGCGCCGCCGAGATTGCCGCTCACCGGGTTGGAGACGTTCGAGCCGGTGGCCACGCCGGTCACCGCGCCGCCGGGCGCCGCGCCGTCGGCGCCGAGCACGTCAGGCGTTCCGTCGCTCAGCACATTGCCCGAGACCTGCGCGCCTTCCGAGACGCTGTTGGTGTTGGCATAGGCCGTCGGCACGTCGTCGACGATGTTGGCGGAGAGCGTGCCATTGGTGCTCTGGCCGTCCATGTCGGTCAGCGTGACCGTGAAGTTCTCGAACAGGCTGTTGGTGCTCTGCCCGGTGGCATGCGCCTCGTTGTCGTTGAGCGTGTAGGTATAGCTGACCACGCCGGTGCCGGCGTTGTAGCCGGTCACCGTCAGCGTGTTGCCGAGCGCGGTCGTGAACGAGCCGCCGGTGAAGGTGCCGTTGGTGATGAAGGCGTGGCCGTCGATCGCCAGCGAGGCGATGCCGTCGGGCGAATTGATGTTGAAGGTGCCCGCGCCCGTCTCAGCCGCGCTTGCCGGATCCGATCCGGGACCGCCCGGCGTGCCGACGTTCAGCGCCGCTTCATTGACGATCACGTCGCCGCCATTGGCCTCCGGCGTCAGATTGGAGATCTCCGGCGTCGAGTTGCCGATCGAGATCGTCAGCGTCGTGTGCGAGGTGTCGCCGTCGCCGTCCTTGATCGTGTAGGTGAAGACGTCGTTGACGCCGCCGGGCGTGCCGGCGTCGCGCACATAGGTGTAGGAGCCGTCGGCGTGCAGCGTCAGCTTGCCGTACTCACCCTGGATCGGCGTATTGAGCGTGCCCGTGTTGTCCAGATCGGCATTGGTCGTGCCCTTGGCGACGCCCACCACCGTCGCGCCATCGGCGCCCTGGACGTCGGCAACGCCGTCCGTCGTGTTGGTGTCGGCGGCGTCGGTTCCGCCGGTGAGCACATTGCCGGTCGCCGGACCGAACTGGCCGGCCGCGATGCTGTCGGTGTCGGCGACCGCCGTCGGCACGTCGTCGATGATCGCGACGGCAAAGGTGGTGCTGGCCGTATCGCCGTCGACATCCGTGACGGTGATGCTGAAATTGTCCGGAACCGTATCGTTGGGATCGTATGTGTTGGTGTGATCGGGATGGGTGACCGACTCGGTCACCGTGTAATTATATTCGATGGCACCGGTGACCGGGTTGAAGGACACGATCGTGATGTAGCCGAACTGACCCTGGATCTGCTGCCCGACGCCACTGACCGTGACGCCGTTGATGACGATCGACCCGATTCCGTCAGGCGCGTCGACGGTGATCGTGCCGATGCTCGACGTTTCGGCGTTGCTCGGCGCGTCGCTGCCGGGCGACTGCGACGGACCGCCGTTAATGCCGGTTTCGCTGGCTGCCTCGTCGGGGGTGAGCAGCGACACCGCCACCACCGAAACGCCTCTGTCCACGACATTGGGGAAGAGTTCGCGCCGCTCGAGCTGGCCGAACTGCAGGGCCGTCGGCGGCAGCAGAGCCGACAGGCCGAAGCCGTCGCCGATGCCGCCGGGGGGAACGGAGAAGTTTCCGCCCGCGCTGTTCGGCGAACCATTCCCGGATCCGGCCGACATCGAGCCGTCGGCGCCGAAGGCGACGTCGACATGGCTTGCTTCCAGCGCCGCGATCAGGGCGACGCGCGGCACCTCGACATCGCCGAGGATGAAGGTCGGCACGTTGAGGGCGCCGTCCTTGATGACGATCTGCGAGCCGTCGGGCTGCACGAGCACGAGGTTGTGGCCATCGACCTTGATGTTGTCGATCGAGACATTGGCCGGAAGCCTGACGACGTTGCCGGCATCGCCCACATAGTCATGCGCCGCGCCCGCCGGTGCGTTTGCCGCTGCCGCGCCTGCTGCAGGCGGCTTGGCCGCCGGCGCTTCGGGCTGCACCGGTGCGCCGCTGCCGACGTCGACCGGCACCGGATCCGCCGGCGCGGCCTGCCCCGTCGAGGCTGCCTGCGCGACCTGGATCTCCTGCGCCGGTGTCAGTCCGGCATGTTCGCTGGATGCTCCATGTGCGTCAAAGGAACCTGAAACGTTGTCCAAATCGATATTGGTCGTCATGGCTTGAAACCCCTCCGGTATTTCCCGGAAAGAGACAGGGACGACCTTGTCTTTGCAACCGTCTCTCAATCTGTTTCATATATTCGAATATACGGACTTTTGTATTTTTTACGCATGGTAAACCTTCGAGGTATAACCGGATATGTATGCCGTCTTCTGAAGCCGGTTTGGTCGGCGGCGGGCGGCGGCGCTTCATAAACATAAGTATAAATAAGAATAAAATTTTAGATAAAGTAGATAAAACAGATTTCGCTAAATTTATCCACCTTCATTTCCAATAATTTGAGACGGGATTGATAGCGTCCACAGTCAAAGGTGGGCGTCATGAAAACACAAAAGATCGTCCTGGGGAACGCCGGGCTCAAGATTCTCCTGCTGGCAATCGGGCTCTCCAGCCTGCCGCTGTCGGCATCGGCGAGCGCCATGGCAGGTGATTCGGCCTCGCCCGCCACGCTGCGCGAAGGGCTCCGGGCGCCGCTCAGCCTGGGCGGTGTTTCGCTGGCCAGATACCAGCCCTGGCAGCCCGCCGCGCGGTCGACCTCGGCGAAGCTGTAGGCAGCGGAGACCATGCCGATCCGGTATGACGCGGCGGCCTCGTCGGTGGCGCAAGCCGATGCCGGCATCGACCCGATACAGACGGCCGCGATCATTCCGGGTGTGTTCGGCTCGGTCGCCCTGTCGATGCGCAACTTTCCGGTCGCGGCGCGCTGGGCGCCCGTCTACAAGGCGATCGTCGGCTGTGCGGCCGACACCGGCTGCGAGCGCAAGAACGCCGCCTTTGCCGCGATCGTCGATGCCGCCAAGGCAAAGGGGTTCAGCGACAGGCTGGCCCTCGTCAACACCAGCATCAACCGCCTGATCGCCTACCGCAAGGACAATGTCGTCTACGGCAAGATGGACTATTGGGCGAAGCCTTCGGAAATCCTCGAGCGCCGGGCCGGCGATTGCGAGGATTTTGCCATTCTCAAGATGACGGCGCTGCTCGAGGCGGGCATTCCGGCGCAGAGCATGTCGCTCGTCGTCCTCCAGGACCGCAAGCGGAAATTCTTCCACGCCGTGCTGTCGGTGAGCACGGCCAGCGGCGCCTTCATCCTCGACAGTCTGGGCAACGCCGTCAGGCGCGACAGCGATCTGCCCGACTATGTCCCGCTCTATTCCTTCAGCATGGACCGGGCCTGGATCCATGGCTCCAGGACCGGCGGCGCCGAGATGGCCGACATCAAGGGCGGCTTTGCCACCGTTGCCCCCGGCGAGGGCTTGGAGCCGGAGATGGTATCCAGGGACTCAGCCCCGACCCGCATGGGCCCGCGCTGACGAGTCTCCCGGGCGGTCAGCCGTTGAAGACGAAAGCCATCAGCAATTCCGGCTCCGCCACCGGCGCGCGCACCACGTTGAGCTGGCCCCGGTAGCGCCGCTCGCCGACGCCGATGACGAAGCCGGTGTTGACCGGCGTCTCGCCATTCGCCTCGAGCCTGGCGAAGATATCGGCCACGTTGAGGTCGAGCGCCAGCTTCAGGTCATGCCGCGCATCGTCGTTCGGCGCCGTCGGCAGCTGGCGCTTGACCAGTTGCTGGAACGGCGCGTTGAAGGTCAGGATCTTCTTCGACGAGGACAGCGCGAAGGCCGGCGACGGGCAGGCGACCAGTATGGCGGTGATCGTCCTGATCGAGGCGAGCTTGCGCAGGCTCAGGTTTTCGTCAGCCATTCCGCGCATGCAGGCAACCCTGATCGCCGATGTCAGGTTCCCTTGTTCGGCATGGGCGATCTCGTCGACCAGCATGCCGATGGTGCATTTGCGGCTTTCGGCCATTTGCTTCAGCGTCACCCAGAAGGCGCGCTCGAGGCGGATGCCGCGGCGCACGCCGCCGCGCGCCACGACGCGGAATTCCGGCCCGAAATCCTCGGCCGTCAGCGGCAGGAGCAGCCGCTCGCCCTGGTGGGGGACGGCAGGTATGATGCTATCGCTCACTCATAGCCTCCTCGCGCGCCTTGTTGATCGGCTTCAAGAGATAGGTCAGGATCGTCTTGCGCCCGGTCTTGATGTCGACCGAGCAGATCATGCCGGGGATGATCGAATAGGCCTTGCCGTCCCTTTGCAGCGTCGACTTCTCCGTCGCGACCCGCACTTGGTAGTAGGGTTCGCCGGTCTTCTGATCGACCAGGCTGTCGGCGGTGATGTTCGAGACCTTTCCCTCTATGCCGCCGAAGATCGAGAAGTCGTAGGCCGTGACCTTGATCAGCGCTTCCTGGTCGGGCCGGATGAAGGCGACGTCGCGCGGCGAGACCCGGGCTTCGACCAGCAGGGTTTCCGAGGTCGGCACGATGCCGGCCACCACCGCGCCCGGCTGGACGAAGGCGCCGACGGTGTTCAGGTCCAGCGTGTTGACGATGCCGTCCACCGGCGAGCGGATATCGGTGCGCGCCACCTTGTCGGTGGCGCCGCGAATGGTCTCTTCGACGACTGAAAGATCGGCGAGTGCCTGGGTGAGGTCGTCCAGCGCTTCCTGCTGCAGCTGCAGGCCGAGCTCGTCCACCTGCAGCTGCGCTTCGGTGATTGCCGCCTTGGCCTTCTTGATGGTCTCGCCGGCGAGATTGAGTTGGCCGTTGAGCTCGGTCTGCTCGCGCTCGACGCGGAGCTGCTCGGTCTTGGCCATCAGGCCCTTCTTGACCATGGATTCGACCAGCTTCGCCTCCTGGTCGCTGACGACCAGGTTTTTCGACAGGCGGTCGAAATTGGCGGTCGCCTCGTCCAGTTCCTTCTCGCGCTGTTCGAGGCGGGACTTGAGCACCGACAGCTTGTTGTCGAAATTGCCGCGCCGGGCGACGAGCAGCTTCTGCTCATTGTCGCAGATTTCCGGGGCGACCGACTGGATATCGGCCGGGCATGGGAAGGGACCCGAAATGTTGCCGCCCTGCTCGTATTTGAGCCTGGCGATGCGTGCCTGCAGCGCGCGCGCCTTGGCCTGCTGTTCGCCAAGGCTGGAGGTGTTCATCGTATTGTCGAGGCGAATGATGAGGTCGTTCTTCTTAACGACCTGGCCGATCTTGACGGCGATCTCCTGGACCACGCCGGCCTCGCTGGCCTGGATGATCTGGGTCTTGGAGGCGGGTATGACCTTGCCGTCGCCGCGCGCGATCTCGTCGACTTCGGCGAACGAGGCCCAGCCGACGAAAGCGACGAACAGCGCCGCTATGATGTATATCGATGCCGACGCGAAAAACGGCGGACGATCTTCTCTTGCAAGCATCTACCCAGTCCCAATCAGGCGCTCGACTTCTGCAGCGCCTGGATGACTTGTTCCTTCGACCCGTCGGCGACGATCTTGCCCTGGTCGATGACAATGAGGCGGTCGGCGAGCTCCAGCATGCTGAAGCGGTGGGTCGACACGATCAGTGTCGTATTCCGCTCGAAAGCCACTTTGAGCTGCTTGATCAGCTGCCGTTCCGAGGCAAGGTCCATCGACCCCGACGGTTCGTCGAGAAAGACGATCTTCGGCTTGGTCAGCAGCAGGCGCGCGATCGCCACCGCTTGCCTCTGGCCGCCCGACAGATTGGTGCCGCGCTCGCCGACATTCATGTCGTAGCCACGCGGATGACGGGAAACGAATTCGTCGACGCCGGCGGCCTTGGCGGCCTCGATGATCTCCTCGTCGCTCGCCTCCGGCGCCGCCATCAGAAGGTTTTCCTTGATGGTGCCCGAAAACAGGTCGCCGGCCTGGGCGACGATCCCGACCGCGGCGCGCACCTCCGAGGGGTGGTATTGGCGAATGTCGATGCCGTCGACGAGCAGCTCTCCCGAGGTCGGCAGGAAAAGCCGGCCGATCAGGCGTCCCATCGTCGTCTTGCCCGAACCGATGCGGCCGATGATGCCGACCCGCTCGCCCGGCTTGATCGAGATGTTCAGCCCGCTCAGAACCTCGGTATCGGAGCCGGGATAGACGAAGCCGACATTCTTGAACATCATCGCGCCGCTGCGGATCGGGCGGTTGACGAAGCCCACCGTATCCGGCCTGTCCTCCGGCTGCGCCATGATCGAGTTGATGATCCGGAGCGACAGCATGGCCTGGCGGAATCGGGAGAGCGTGATGGCGATCTGGCCGAGCGGCGCCACCGCCCGGCTCGCCAGCATGACCGTGCCGATGATCGCGCCCGTCGAGACATAGCCTTCGGAGAAGGCATAGGCGCCGGCCACCACCAGGGCGACGGTCACCAGCTGCTGGATGGAGCCGGTGATGTTGCCGGCGGCCGCCGAAAGCTGCTTGATCTTCTCCGAGGTGTTGGCGGCGTTCTTCGAATGCTCGCCCCATTTGCGCAGCAGATAGGCCTCGGCGCGCAGCGACTTGATCGTCTCCAGCGTCGAAATGGACTCGACCAGCAGCGCCTGGCGCTGCGCGGCCTCGTTCATCGAGGCGGCGACGCGCTTGCCGATCCGGCGCTGCGTCACCAGGCCGACGATGACGGAGATCACGAAGGCCAGCGCCGGGATGATCACCAGCCAGCCGCCGATGGCGTAGATGACAAGCAGGAAGACGAAGACGAAGACGGTGTCGATGAAGACGCTGATGGTGTTGGAGGTGAAGAACTCGCGCACGAATTCATACTGGGTGACGCGGTTTGCGTATTCGCCGGTTGAACCGGGGCGCGCCGACAGAGAGGAGTTCAGCACCTTCTCGAACAAAAGATAGGATATCCTCAGGTCCGCCTTGCGCCCGGCATAGTCGATCAGCGAGGCGCGCGCCGTCTTCAAAAGCAGGTCGAACAGGATGACGGCGGCGATGCCGAGCGCCAGCACCCAGAGCGTCGCGACGGCCTTGTTCGGCAGGATCCTGTCGTAGACGTTCATGGTGAAGATCGGAGAGGCGATGGCCAGCACGTTGATGAAGACCGCCGACAGCACGACTTTCGAATAGGTGCGCCAGAACGCGCCCATGGTTCCGGTAAGCCAGTGCCGCCTTTCGATCTTCGCCGCCGAGCCGACCTTCATCGCCTCGGTGGTGTTGGCATAGGTGATCGAGAAGGACGCGCCGCCGCTGATGTAGCTTTCGGCCAGCTCGGACTTGCTGATCGTGGTGCGTCCGTTTTCCTGCGGCGCGGTGAGATAGTCGCCGCTGTCGATTTCCGCCAGCAGCGCGACCGGCAACTGGCTGACGCGAAACACGATCGCCGGCAGGTCGATGCGTCCACGCATGAAGTCGCGATGGTTGAACTCGCTGACCTCCAGGCCGATGCGTTCGGCAAGGTGCCTGATATCGCCGACCTCGATGCGCGACTCCGCGATCGGAACCCCGGCAAACAGCACGGTTTCCGCGCTCGGCCTGCCGAGATACGCCGCAATCGCCGAGAAGCAGGCCTTGAAAGCCTCCTTGGGCGACAGGATATTGGGCTGCTGATTCACGATCCGCCCCGAAGGACCAGCGATCGATGCTACATCGGCTGCTTCTTCCTCACCGGCGCGAGGATGTCGAACGGCAGATCGTTCTTCTGCTCCGACGGGGTCCGCGCATAGGTTTCGGTATCGGCGGTTTCCGGCACGCCGAACTCGGTTCGGGCATAGGCCGTCGACTGCTTCGCCGGCTGGATGTTCATCGTCTTCAGCAGCTCACCTGTCGCCGCCAGCAGCCGGTACTGGGCGAAAAGCGAGGCATAGGACGCGGTGTCCGCCAGCGTCGCCGTGTTGAAGCGCGTGTTCTGCGCATCGAGCACGTCGAGCAGCGATCTCTGGCCGACCTTGAACTGCTCGCGATAGGACCCGACCAGCCTTTCGTTGGCGGCGGCCTGCTGCTTCAGCGTCTTCGCCAGATCGGCTTGCCGGAAGCGGCGGTCCCAGGAGGTGCGGACCGCTTCCTCGATCTCGCGCAGGACCTGATGCAGGGCAAGGCGCTGCTCGCTGGTGCGGCGGATCTGCTCCTGCTCGTTGGCCTTGTCGATGCCGCCGCGATAGAGGTTCCAGCGCAGCACCACCCGCGCCTGCAGGTCGGTGGTGTCGCCATCGCTGCCGTCAATATCGGAACCAGCGCGGGCGCGGCCCTCGGCGATGATCGACGGTCCGAATTTCGCCCGTGCGGCGTCCACCAGCGAGGCGGCGGCGTCGATATCGCTGTTGGCCATGTGAACGCGCGGATTGTTCTCGCGCGCCAGCCCGATCGCCTCGTCGAGCGACCGCGGCAGCGCGGCGGAGACATCGCCCGGCCGCGAAGCATTGGTCAGCGGCTTGCCGACGGTCTTGAAGAACCGGATCTTGGCCGCCTCCAGTTCCTCCGTGGCCTCCTGCATGCGCGCCTTGGCGGCGAACAGCCGCTCCTCGGCCTGCTGCCGGTCGGCCTCGTTCAGCGCGCCGCCGGCGATGCCTTGCTGGATGTCGCCGAGAATGGCCTGATGGAAGCCGAGGTTCTTTTTCGCCTCGGCAACGATCGAACCCTGCAGCATGTATTCGAGGTAGTCCTGGACCACCGAGAGGCCGATGAATTCGGACCGCTCCAGAACTCGGAACGAGGCGCCGTCGACGCGCGAGGCCTGGCGGTTCAATTCGGCTCGCCGTCCGCCGCTGTCATAGAGCGTCTGCGAGATCGTCAGATCGGTTTCGGCCGGATAGAGCGCGTCATCCTCGATGGAAAGGGCGCGCCGGTCCGGATTGTCGAGACGGCGGACACCGGCCGATGCTTCGGCATCGACACTGGGAAGGTAGAGACCCTTCGCCTGCCGCAACTCGAATTCGATTGCTTCGCGGTTCTGGATGGCCTGGCCGATCTCCGGATTGGATTCGACCGCGACTGCAATGGCTTCCTTGAGTGTGAGCGCGCTGGCAGTCCCACAAGCCAGCATCGAAACTGTGATGGCAAGCGCAATACGCCAGCCAACGGTGACCTTACCCGTCCTGTTCATTTTAACCCCGTGACTTTTATCCCAGCGCCCTTGTTTTTTTTGTAAGGCGCTTTTTGCCCAAGCCTGCCACCGGAGCTTGGGACGAGTATCTACCAGATTTTTCGAGGATGTGAGCACTTAATGAAATAGGGGCCGCCGAAAGCGGGGATTCCCGTCATTACACACGGCGGTTGTAGCAAAAATGGCACAGAAAGTAGGAGCCGTTGCTCGACATTTGGCGCGAAAGGAACGCCAGTTGCCTTGAAAGGAGCACAAGTACCCGCCCCGCAAGCAAAGTACAAAACCGCGTCCACGTAGAATCGCGACCGGCGCGGATCGATGTCCTCGGCTTTGGCAGGGCGGCGCGCTTTCGGGGCACGGCGTGAAGACTTGCTTGGGTCGGTCATCATGATGCCATGTGCTGGCGTAAGAACGCGCCATGCGGACGGAAAACCGCGGCGCGCTTTTCCTGGAATTGCGCTAAATCCCAGAGAAATTGTCGCCGTTTTGCCGGTTTCATTGGCAATGAAGGGCGGTTGCCTGTTATTGCCGCTTCAAATCAAAAAGCATGGACGTTTCCGCATGACCAATGTCGCCCTGACCGGGCTTGCCCGCGATCTCGCCAGACGGGCCGCCGAGGGCCGTCCGGTGCGTATCGGCGTCATCGGCTCCGGCGAGATGGGCACCGATCTGGTGACGCAAGGCATGCTTATGCCCGGCATTTCGGTCGCCGCCATCTCGACGCGGCGCCCGCACACCGCCCGCGAGGCGATTCGCATCGCCTATGGCGACGAGGCGATGGCGGCCGAGGCCGACACCGCATCGAAGGTCAGCCAGGCGATCGAGGGCGGCAAGATCGCCATCACCTCGAATGAGATGCTGGTCACCAATCCGCTGATCGACGTCGTCATCGACGCCACGGGGAAACCCGGCGTCGCCGCCGATTTCGACCTGATGGCGATGGAGCACGGCAAGCATCTGGTGATGATGAATGTCGAGGCCGACGTCACCATTGGCTGCTATCTGAAACAGCAGGCCGACCGGCTCGGCGTCGTCTATTCGGTCGGCGCCGGCGACGAGCCGTCGAGCTGCATGGAGCTGATAGAGTTCGCCTCGGCGCTCGGCTACACCATCGTCTCGGCCGGCAAGGGCAAGAACAATCCGCTCAACCATGACGCGGTGCCGGACGACTACCGCGAGGAGGCGCTGCGCCGCAACATGAACCCGCGCATGCTGGTCGAGTTCGTCGACGGCTCAAAAACCATGGTCGAGATGTGCGCCATCGCCAACGCCACCGGTCTGGTGCCGGATGTTCCGGGCATGCATGGTCCCAAGGCCGACCGCGACGAACTCGCCAAAGTGCTGATCCCGAACGAGGATGGCGGCATCCTGTCGAAGAAGGGCGTTGTCGACTACACGATCGGCAAGGGCGTGGCGCCCGGCGTCTTCGTCATCGTCGAGGCGACGCATCCGCGCGTCATCGAGCGCATGGACGACCTGCATGTCGGCCACGGCCCCTACTACAGCTTCTTCCGACCCTATCACCTGACCTCGCTGGAAGTGCCGCTGACCGCCGCCCGCATCGTGCTCCACGGCCGGCCCGACATGGTGCCGCTGCCGAAACCGGTGGCCGAGGTCTGCGCGGTGGCAAAGCGCGATCTGACAGCGGGCGAGACCTTCGACGCCATCGGCGAGACCTGCTACCGCTCCTGGACGATGACGGTCACCGAAGCCCGCGCCAGCCGCGCCGTGCCGGTCGGCCTGCTCGAGGGCGGCAAGGTGCTGAAGCCGGTCCGAAAGGGCGAATTGCTGACGGCGGACAATGCCGCGCCCGATGAGACGACCAGACTGTACGCTCTGCGCCGCAAGCAGGACGAGATGCTGTACGGGGCTTGAGATCCTCCAAATATCCGGGACTCTCACCATGCTGCCTCAGGCGCGTGACGTTACGTGCTGGCCTTGCCATGACAAAGTGACTATACTGTAGTGACAAGGACGCTTTGGAACCGGCAGATGAATCTCCAGATCAGGGATCCGCGCGCACGCGAATTGGCAAGACGGCTTGCCGAGAAGCGCAAGATTTCGATGACTGAGGCTGTTATCGAAGCTCTCGAATCCGAATTGCAGCGCGAACGTCAGCGCATCCCTCTCGCCAAACGGCTCGCCGTCATCGCCGAGGACTTCCGGGCCAAGGCAGGCCAGGGCGGCCGGGCTATGAGCAAGGACGAGATCGACGAGATGTGGGGACATTCCTGATGTTCGTCGACACCTCGGTGGTTGTCGCTATTCTATCGGGAGAACAGGACGCCGACGAATGGAGTAACCGGATCGAGCAAGCGCCGAGCAGGATGACCTCAGCACTTGTGGTGCTCGAAGCGGCTATGCGTCTGTCTACCAAGCTTTCGGTCGAGCCGCTGGTTGCCGAGACGGTGATCGGGGCGTTCCTGCACGAGGCCAATATCGAGATTGTACCGATCGGCGCCGGCGAAGCCAGCCTCGCGGTCAAGGCCTTTTCAGACTATGGCAAGGGGCGTGGGCATCCAGCCCAGCTTAACCTTGCCGACTGCCTCTCCTATGCCTGCGCGAAAAGTCACGGCATGCCGCTGCTCTACAACGGCAACGATTTCTCGCGAACCGATCTCGCTTAGTTTCATTTCCCGAGCTCTATCGACCTCAGCCGCGCCGCCTCCACCGCTTCGGTCAAAAGCTTGGTCAGCCGCTCCCCGCCCATCAGCACGCCAAGGGCGGCCGCCGTCGTGCCGTTCGGGCTGGTCACCTGCTGGCGCAGCACGCCGGGATCCTCGTGGCTTTCGGCGGCGAGCGAGGCGGCGCCATAGACCGTCTGCATGGCGAGCAGGCCGGCGGTCCTGGCCGGCAGCCCGGCCTTCTCGGCCGCAGCCGTCAGCGCCTCGATGAAATGGAAGATGTAGGCCGGGCCGGATCCGGACACCGCCGTCACCGCGTCCATCAGGCCCTCGTCGTCGATCTCGGCCACTTGGCCGCTGGCCGACAACAGGTCGGCGACGAAACGCTTCGTGTCGTCCGACACAAGCGGGTTGGAGAACACCACCATCATGCCCTTGCCGATGGCGGCCGGCGTGTTCGGCATGCAGCGCACGATCGGCGCGCTGTCGCCCAATATGCTCGTGAACGTGGCGACCGGTGTGCCGGCGGCAACGCTGAGGAAGGTGGTGCGGCCATCGCCGAAACGCGTGTAGGCGGCGGTCACTTCGCGGATCACTTGCGGCTTGACCGCGATGACGGCGAGGGAAGGCACCGCATCGGCTGGAATTCCGGCGGCATCGGCGGCGACGCCGCAGCCCAGCGCCTCGGCCCGCTTGCGCAACGCGTCATTGGGCTCGACCACGAACACGGATTGCGGTGCAAGCTTGCCGGATTTCAGCCAGCCCGAGAGCATGGCGAAACCCATATTGCCGCAGCCGGCGAGAACAAGCCTGATCGTCATTTGGAAGCCTCCGCAGGAACGGCCTTCCCATAGACGCTTGCGGCGTGCCGGGAAAGCCCCGTCGAAGCCAGGTCAGGAAGGGCGGCGCGCTGCCAGCGGCCGCAGCGACACCTGCCTCAGCCCGAGCACACTGAGCACGAAGAACAGCCAGACGGGGTCGGCGCGGCGGAAGAAGAAGCTTTCTAGGAAGCCGTTCAGCGCCGCGAACAGCAGCACCATCATGAAGAAGTCGCCGAGATAGATGTTCTCCTTGCGCAGCGAGATGCGCATGTAGTCGCGCAGCGGCGCGATCAGGAAGGTGTAGACCGCCACGCAGAGCGCCGGGATTCCCATCAGCACCGCGATGTCGAGATAGCCGTCATGGCCGTGCACGATGGTCCTGATGTCCCAGGGCCGATCGAAGGGCTGATCCTGGTTGAGCAGCAGCGGCGTTCCCCAGAAGCTTTCATAGCCGTAGCCGGTCCATGGCTTCTTCGCCAGCATGTCGCCGGCGAACTCCCACAGCGTCGTGCGCCCGGTATAGGTAAGGTCGGGAAAATAGACAGCCGCCAGGTGCTTCACCGGCGGGATGAAGACGATGCCCAGCGTGCCGACCGCCGTGGCGATGATCGCCAGCGCGAACAGGACAGGTGTGCCGAGCCGCATGCCGATCAGGCTCGGCAGAACCACGATCAGGATCGAGAACGGCACCAGTCCGACCGTCGTCTTGGAGCCGGTGTGCAGCATGAAGATCATGGCGGCGGCGAAGATGCCGGCGCCCCAGAGCTTGTCGCCGCGCCGGTAGAGATAGAGGCCGGCGAAGCTGAAGCAGGCCATGATCGGCCCGGCGATGTTCTTGTGGGTGAAGACGCCGCGCCAGAGACCGGCATGTTCGGGTTCCTGCGAGTCGGCCGTGTGCATCGCCTCATGCGGAAAGGCGATCAGCCCGACATAGGAGAGGCCGATCACGACGACGGCGGTGAAGATGACGACCTTCGAGAAACTATCGGCGTCGCGCGGCAGCGCCAGGATCGTCGCCATGGTCAGGATGCCGATCAGTGTGAACGAGGCGGCGCGCATCGCCGTCGGCGGGTCGGTCGCCAGCACCACCGACAGCATGAAGCAGCCGAGCATCAGCATCCAGGACGGGCTGAAGAGCGAGCGCGCCACGCGCGGGTCGGCGAAGGCCATCAGCGCGAAGATCGAGATCGCGCCGAGCGAGCTGAAACCCAGCTGATTGACGATGTCGCCGCCCTGGCCCGTCAACTCGGCGCCGGCCGGCTGGAAGGGCCGGAACGACACCAGGATGACGGTGAACAACAGCGCAGCGATCGCGGTCGCCACGCCCGCGCGGGTGAATGCCGCGCTGAGCGGCGCCCGCTCAGTTCTTCTCAGGCTGTCGGTATTGCTCATTGGCATATCCGAATTCGGCCATCACACGGCCAAGCGCGACATGGACGGGGTAGAGCGCCGTCGCCAACGATCCCGTCCGCGCCAGCCTGACGGCGCCGCGCAGCGGCGAGGCGGCAAGCAGCGCCAGGCTCTTGGCGAACACTTTTGCGCCGGCAAGCGGAGTGCCGGCGCGCTTCTTCTTCTCGACCAGCGTCGAGATGACGCCGTTGCGCAGGCTGCGGGCGCGGATCCAGTCTGCCTCGACGCGCCGGGCGGGCACCGTCTCGTGCACTTTGGCCTCGGCGCACCAGCCGAGCACGAAACCCTTGGCGGCCGCACGGCTGAGGAAATCGGAATCGCCACCGCCCATGAAGTTGAAGCGGAGGTCGAGGAAGGGCGGGCCCATGGCGGTCAGCACATGGCGCCCGACCAGCAGGTTGCCGGACGAATAGAGCGCGGCGACCCGTCCGGTCTCCCGGTGGGGCGGCGCGAACACCGGGTGCTCGGCCCATCTGGCATGCGCCGGCTCAGCGAACACCGGCACCTGCGGGCCGCCGACGATGTCGGCGCCGAGCGTTTCAGCTGCCCTGCACATGCGCTCCAGCCAGTCGGGGTCGGCGATTTCGTCGTCGTCGATGACCAGCAGGTGCCGAAAGTTGGGAAAATGCAGGATCGCCGTTTGCCATCCGGCATTGTAGGCGCTGCAATTGCCGCGCTCATGCGCGACGATGACAAGACCTGACATCTCGCCGCGCTCGAAGGACGGGATCACGGCTTTGGCGCCGTCGCGCGCCTCGGCCTCGTTCTCCATCACGATGACGGCGAAGCGTCTCGCGGTCCGCTGCGCCTTCAGCGACGCCAGCGTCGCCAGCACCTGTTCCGGCCGCTTGAACGTCGGCAGCGTGACGACCGCCTCGATCGTCTCGGCGGCAAGCCCAGGCGAGCGTCCCGCGATCGATACAGAACCGTCCGATGGCAAGGGGATCATGCGCTCCAGCCGCAAGGGGTGATTTTGGCCCTCGATAGCATCGCGATGATAACGTTTCGTTAATCACCTTTCACGGCGGGGTCCGCGAAACCGAGACTCCCGGTGACGATCGGGTTCACTTAATCAAGGGTTCACCCCGCTTTGCTATCTGGGTTGCACTGGATAGGTGAGATGCATCTGCTGTTCGCCACATCGATCGTGCCCGACGGCGCTCTCGCTTCGGGCTATGAGATTGCCAACGCCGCGATCATCGACGCGTTGCGGCGCGCCGGCGTGCGCGTCACCGTGGTTGGCTTCAATTGGCCGGGAAAGCCCGCGGCCGATCCCGACAACACCATCGTGCTCGGCGCCGTCGACGTGCGTACCGAAAGCGCAGCGCCGCTGCAGAAGCTCGCCTGGGTGGCCAAGGCGATGGTCTCCGGCCTCACCTTCGCCTCGGCCAAGCTGCGTGTCGTTTCCGATGCCGAGGTCCGTGCCGCGATCGGGCGCGCCGGCCCGGTCGACGGCTATGTGCTGAACTCGGTGCAGTTCGCCGGCGCCTTCGAGACGCTCTTCGGCGACCGGCCGTCGATATTCGTCGCCCACAATGTCGAGCACCGCTCGGCCGAGGAGAACGCCGCCAGTGCGCGAAGCCTGCTCCAGCGGCTCCTGTTTCGCCGCGAGGCGAGGCTGCTTAGGGTCATGGAAGAGCGGCTCTGCCGCCAGGCGCGCTTCGTCTTCACCCTGGCCGAGGAAGACCGTGCGGCATTGGGCGTCGCCTCCGCCGATCGCTCGGCCGTGCTGCCGCTGGTGACCCGCACCCTTGCGCCGGCGCCGGCCGGTTCGCGGCGCATCGACTGTGACGCTGCCCTGATCGGCACCTGGACCTGGCAGCCGAACCGCATCGGGCTCGACTGGTTCCTGCAAAAGGTCGTACCGCATCTGAGGCCCGATTTCCGCATCAGGATCGCCGGCGGCATGCCCTCGGGCAT
>NZ_RZOS01000939.1:0-981 GCF_004022605.1 Mesorhizobium sp. M4B.F.Ca.ET.089.01.1.1 | reverse complement strand
ATGCGCTGCGGTTCTCGCAAACGACCCGAGAGTGCCGCTTGTTTGCGCCGGTACCGACCTGGCGCGCCAGGCCTTGCTCACCGACGCGCAGCTCGCCGAGCGCTTCGAGGCGTTTCATCTCAAGCCCTGGAAGAACGATCACACCTTTGCGCGGCTCCTGAGGAGCCTGGCGGGAATCCTGCCGTTGCGCGCTGCGTCCGATCTCGTTAGTGAGCCGGTTCGTGAGCGGATCCATCTGCTCACCAGCGGCGTTACGGCGCGAATTTTCCGGCTGATCGAAACGGCGGTCGAGGAGGCAATCCGGTCAGGAAGGGAACGGCTCGATCAGATGAGCTTCGGAGATGATCTCATGCTGCCGCTCGTGTCGATGACCCAGGACTGCCGGCAGGCGGGCGGCGCGCGGGATCGCGCAGATGGCCCGGCGATGACGGGCCGTCGTCTGCCCGTTGCGCCGCGGCCCTACCGCGACGAATTGCCGTCGTCATGGCTGGCGCGGGTGGCATGCCGCTATGGCCTCTCGGCGCAAGAGCTGGCCGGCCATCTCGCCGGCGACGGTAATGGCTTTTCCTCGCCTGCGCCGATCGACGACAGGGATCCGGCGGCGGATCAGGCGAGGGTGTGGGCAAAGGCCTGCGGTATCGACCCCGATCGGCTGCAGCGCCTATCCTTGACCAGGCGGTTCCCGAGTCGCCCGGGGTCATGGTACGTGAGTTTTGGACCGGCATGGCTACCATCGGCAACCACTGGACCAACTCCGGTCTGTTTCGCCTGTTTCGCTGCGGATGTTGAGGCAGGTCGTGACGCCTATCTGCGCGCCGGCTGGAGGCTTGCCGAGCGCTGCATCTGCCCAGCCCACGGCCAACTGCTTCACGATCGGTGTTTGTCGTGTCACCGGCGTCTTTGCGTGGCTTTGCGCCTGCATGAGGGCCGCGCTCGTCCGGTCTGCGGCCACTGTGACCTGCTACTGGCCGATAGGGGAGG
>NZ_RZOS01000938.1:0-981 GCF_004022605.1 Mesorhizobium sp. M4B.F.Ca.ET.089.01.1.1 | reverse complement strand
GCAGATCGGGCCGCGCGCCGACGTGCCCGAATGGAACAACCAGGGCAGGGGGTCGGCGCCGGTCGATCCGGCCGATGCCGCCGACGCGGGAGTCTGGGCGATCTCGTGCTTCTTCATCCGCGTCAAGGCGCGGGGCAGGGGCATCAGCCATCGCCTCGTCGAAGGCGGCATCGACTTTGCCCGCCGGAACGGCGCGCGGCTGGTCGAGGCCTGCCCGATCGACCTGTCGCGCGATTCGCGTTCGATCGGCCTGTTCGTCGGCTCGTCGCGGGTGTTCGAGAAGGCGGGCTTCGAGCGGCTTGTCGAGCGCAAGCCCGGCCGGCCGCTGATGCGGCTGGTGCTTTAGGAAGGCGACTAGCCTTTGTCTTGCGGCTGTGATGGTATTTGCCTACCAGCAGCGCGAAGCGATTTTGTCTTCCGAGCCCAAACGGAGAATCGACGTGAAGCGTGTCCTGTCCCTAGTTTTCCTTCTCGCGCTCGGCGCGCCGGCTTTCGCCCAGACGGTCGATAGCCAAGGCGCCAAGCAGCTTTCCGAGGACCTGTCCCGCTACGTCGGCAAGAAGGCGCTCGACACCGGCGTGCTGAAGGTCTCCGTCGAAGGCGACGCCTACCGGATCGCCATTGATTTCAAGGCGCTGGTCGAGGCCCTGCCGGACCAGAAGCTGCTGAAGTTCGACGTCGCGCCTTATGCCTTGAAGGTGAAGCCGCGCAGCGATGGATCCTGGGACGTCTCGATGGATTTCTCGCAGAGCGCGTCCTTCGAGTTCAACGGGCCGGAAGGGCTGCAAAGCACCCAGTTCACCGTCAAGGACGGCAAGGGCAGCGGCGTCTATGACCCCGCGCTCGCAGCCTTCACCAGCGGCGTCAGCACCATAGCCAGCATGACGATGACGTCCAAGGACGCCAAGCAGCATGTTGACGCCAGCTTCGGCGCCGGCACGGCGAACTTCGCCGCGACCAAGGCCGCCAATGGCGGCGTTG
>NZ_RZOS01000937.1:0-983 GCF_004022605.1 Mesorhizobium sp. M4B.F.Ca.ET.089.01.1.1 | reverse complement strand
CCCAAGGCGAGCGCAAGTGCGGCCACCGGAATCGAAGAGGTCAGTGCAAGGGAGAGGGAGCAGGCCGCGCAGGCGACGCACGCGAGCTTCATCAGACGTTCTTGCGACAAGCTCCGTCTGAATGTGCCGTTGGAGATGCCGGCGAAGACGGCGCCCGTCCCGAAGCCTGCCATGAGCGTGCCATAGGCGAGCGGTCCGCCTCCCAGATGATCGCGGACTACCAGCGGCAGCAGTGCGAGAATGGCGATGCTTGCCAGGCCAAACAGGGTTCCGCGTGCGATCGCCGCCTTGATTTCCGAAGACATCGCCGTGAAGCGCAGCCCGTCATAGATCGCCGTCCTCATCGACTCGCGCGGGAGAGGCGAAGAGCGAACCTTCCACTTGCAGCGCCATATCGTGCCCAAAGGGACCAGATAGGTGAGTGTGGTCACGGTAAAAGCTGCCAAAAGCCCAAACGAGGCAACCACGATGCCGCCGAGCGCCGGGCCCACGGTCCGGACCGTGTTGAAGCCGACGGAGAGCAGGGTCACGGCAGCCGGGACATCGCGGCGGTCGACGATATCGCCAACCGAGGCCTGCCAGGCGGGATCGTGAAGAGCACCCCCGCATGCGATCAGGAAGCTGAAGCCGAGGATCATCCACGGACTGACAAAGCCCAGCGCCACAACCGCCGTCAGCATTGCAGATCCTATCACCATCAGGCAGCGGCCGACGAACATGACCCTGCGACGGCTGAAATTATCGGCGAGGGCTCCGGCGAAGACGGACAAGATGAAAGCGGGCAGGTTCGATGAAGCCTGGACCAGCGCAACCATCAGATCGGAAGTCGAGATCGTCGCCATCAGCCAGCTGATGGCGACAGTCTGCATCAACCAGCCGAGAGAAGAGACCTGGGTAGCGAGCCAGATCGAACGAAAGGTCGGCTGCATGAGGGGCGCAAACGTCGTCGGCGCAGCCAAATCTTCAACTGATCCAGCCACTCT
>NZ_RZOS01000936.1:0-985 GCF_004022605.1 Mesorhizobium sp. M4B.F.Ca.ET.089.01.1.1 | reverse complement strand
CCAAAAACAGAGCCTTGATGTTGTCGACAATGATCGTCGCCGCCAGCAGGTCAACGGTCGAATTGGCGGTGAGGGGAGGCTTGTCGACATGGCGCAGGTTGAGCCGTGCGCCATCGCGGATGATTTGGGCGTAGAAGGGCGGCTCGCCATAGGTGAAGCGCGTCCCGAAACCGAGCTTTTGCCGGTAGAAATTACAGGCCGCTGCGATGTCGCCGACAAAGAGTTGTGGCTCGGCAAAGGCGAGATGCGGTTTTGCGGCGTCTGCTGCTGCATGATCGGTCACGGTTTGAAGGCCTTCCTTCAGCGCCTGCCAGCTCTCGAAACCTGACTTCCTGGCGACGAGTTCCTGGGCATCGGCAAGCTTGAAGCCGTGATCGAGGATTTGGCTGTCGCTGAGATGGTGAAAACGCGGCAAGAGCCATCCAATCACAGCGGTGACGGGATAATACCGCTCGCGGTGCCATTTGAGATAGAGCTTGGCCTGTTTCTTGTGGTGTTCGAGGGTCGGCATGGGCGCATTGCGGGGTTGAGGTGGCGTAGGCGGGCAATGCCCCTCCGGCTGGAAGCCGATGCGCCCTACAGCAGCGCTGGCAAGGTAAGATGGCTGGGATCAGTGGTCAAGACGAGAGTGACAAGGCTTTCTCCGGCGAATTGGGGGCCGGCCATCGTCGACGAGTGGATCGAAGAACAGCTCCTGCTTGATCCGATCCGCGCTACGCCTATCTGCTTCTCATGACCCGAGGCGGCCCTTGCGGTTGACTTGGCCAAAGCCTTCCGATTTACACCGGACCAGCAAGATCCCGACAGCGCGGACCACTTTCCCATGCTTGAAAAGACCTATGACGCCAAGACCGTCGAGCCCAGGATCGCCAAGATTTGGGAAGAGGCGGACGCCTTTCGCGCCGGCGCAGGCGCGGAGGAGGGGGCGGAGGCCTTCACTATCGTCATCCCGCCGCCGAACGTCACCGGCTCGCTGCATATGGGC
>NZ_RZOS01000935.1:0-985 GCF_004022605.1 Mesorhizobium sp. M4B.F.Ca.ET.089.01.1.1 | reverse complement strand
TTCGCCAAGCTGGTGAATGGCGAACCAAATCCAGTGGGCTAGTCAACAATGAAGGAGCTTAAGACGGTGAGTGAGCCTGCGAATAATGGAATGGATTTCCCGGCTGAGGAATAACGGGAGCGGCTACGGCGTACTCAAGAAGAAATGGCTAAGTATGATCTTCCCGTCTTACTGCTGCACCAACCAGAAAACATTAATTATCTGAGCGGTATAGATCAAATTGGTTATTTCTCCTATCACGCCTTAGCAGTGCCCAGCCGCGGCGACCCGGTGCTGATCGTGCGCGACATGGAAGTCCCCACGGCGCACAGCACCTCATGGGTCAAAAACCACGTGGTCTATGCAGATGCGGCTGATCCGCTCCCCGTTTGGCTCGACACGGCGCGAAGAGCCCTTGAAGGTCTTGGGTTGGCAGGCGGGCGCGTCGGTGTGGATGAGCACTCATGGTTCTTGACGGTGGAGCGCTGGAAGATGCTGCAGGCGCTGCTGCCGAATGCAACTCTGGTTGGAGAGCCCCGTATTGTCGACCACCTGCGCCTGATCAAATCGCCGCGGGAAATAGAACACCTGCGCGGCGCTGCCCGCCTGGTTGAAGTGGGCCTGCGGGCCGGCATCGAGGCTATCGGGCCTGGCGTCGCGGAGCGAGAACTCGCCGAGGCTGTGTCTAGCGCATTGGTGAAGGCGGGGGCAGCGTCGCTCGGCGGTATCATCACCTCCGGCGATCGAACAAGTCTCATACATGGAGGACTTTCGGACCGGCGCCTGGAACGTGGCGATCCTGTCTACTTTGAACAAAACGGGGTCCACAAGAATTACTGGGCACGCTTGATGCGCACCGCTGTTGTCGGTCCGGCGAGCGCTGCGCAACAGCGTATCGCCGACACGATCATCCGCATCCAAGACGAGGCCATCGCATTGATGCGGCCGGGCACACCGGCCAGCGTGGTCGACCGAGCTTGCCGCGAGCCGCTCCTGGCGTCTGGAC
>NZ_RZOS01000934.1:0-986 GCF_004022605.1 Mesorhizobium sp. M4B.F.Ca.ET.089.01.1.1 | reverse complement strand
TCGCTGGGATGCGTGCGTGCGACGCGGCGGATCCATGCCGGGACGACTACATCTGCGTCAGTCCCGTCGCCAGCAGTCCCGAAGATTTCGAAGCGTATTTCGATGCTCGCTCGAATGCTCTAACCAAGAAGCCATACTTCAAATACATCGTAGGAAAGCCCTATTCCGCAGCTGACTATTACGGCCAGCGTTTTCCCGACAGGGATTGGCTCGACAGACATGATCGCCGGGGTCTCTGCATCCCGCCTTACTTTGTCTTCCAATTCCGGTCCGACAAGCACCCGAAACCGTAGCGACCGACTCATGGAGTTCGGCGGCGACCGTTTGAAGCTGACAAGTGAACGAAGGCGAACAGGAAGACTCGGGGGTGGCCCCCCACAGGGAGGAACCAGATGAATATCGGAACGCTGGCCTTTGGAACTTCGCGATGGGATCTTACCGGCACTGCGTCGGGCAACTTCCCGTCTGGACTCGACGACGCGATCGCGGCAACCCTGGCGAGCGGAGACTCGTATGCCTATGTCGGGCCGTTGTCTTCCAGCGGAAACATCCAAGTCATCAAGATCGACGGGCAGCCTCCTGCCTCTGTCCCGCCCGCCGTCGATTTCCAACCATCGGCGGCGCTGGCATTGGCGGCTCTTTGCGTGCGGGGAACCGATGTTATCAGGCTCTTCCTGCCGTCTCAGCCGGACGTGCTGGCTGGCAAATGGGTAGACGTTCCCCGAACTTCAGAATTTCAAGCAATGGCGGCATCTGATCGCGACCGGCAGCGAAAAACCTGGATTGACGCCCTCAGCAATGTACCGCGCGCAAAATGGCCGGCCGGCATTAACCTGTCGAAGAACGCCTTGGCTGCCGTCTCGGCACCTGCCTTGCGGATGCTCCTTGCATACCTGGCACCATACGTGTGCCCGGTAGCAGGGGTGGAGCAGCCCGGGAAGAAGTATCGCGGCGGCCAGACACATGGCCTCACGCTCCCTCTCCTG
>NZ_RZOS01000933.1:0-986 GCF_004022605.1 Mesorhizobium sp. M4B.F.Ca.ET.089.01.1.1 | reverse complement strand
CGCCCGGCATGCTGAGAGGGAAGAAAACGCGCCAGAAAGCTGTGGCCGGTCGCGCGCCCATGCTGCGAGCCGCCGCCATCAGTGATTTGTCGATGCCCATCATGGCACTGACCAGAGGCAAGATCATCATAGGCAGCATGATGTGCACCATTCCGATATAGACGGCCATGCGGTTGTAGATAAGTGGCAGCGGACTGGAAATAAGGCCGTGGTCAACCAGCAGATTGTTTATCAGACCGCCATCGCCAAGGATCACGATCCACGCATAGGTCACGACCAGTCCACTGGTCAGATAGGGCACCAGGACGAGCACAATGAGCGCCATGCGTAGCCGTTTCGAGGCGGCCACGATCAGATAGGCCGTGGGATAGCCGATAAGGAGGCAGATAGCCGTGGCTACTACACTAATCTCGATGGTCTGGAAGAGAACGCGCACATTTGCCGGCTGGCCGAAGAACGCCTTATAGTTGCCAGTCGAAAAAGCCGGTGCGTTAAAGCTGGTCAGGAAGAGCTGAACAATTGGTATGCCGAATACCACGAGAAGCACGGCAAGGGCCGGCCCAGTGAGAGCGATGGGCATTCGGCCAAATTCCCGAAGCGTCTTCATCAGAACCTCACGCCGTGACAAAGCGAACGTCGGACCGCAGCCAGTCGAGGCGTACCTCATCGCCAGGTCGGAAGATCTGTTGGCCCGCAGCCACGTGCTCGCGAACGATAAGCACACTGTCCCCGGCGCGCACTTGGTATTTCCGCAACGGGCCAGCATAAATCATGTCTTCGACAACGCCAGTGACAAATTGTCTTTGGTCCGCGTCGGCTCGCCTTTGAGCCCCCCGAGCGGCAACGCAGATACGCTCCGGCCGGAGCATCGCGACAGTGCCCAAGGGCGGCGCGGCATCGGATTCGACTTTGAACCCGCAATTCTCGAGGGCATTAGCCTCGCCCATAAAGTTCGCCACGAATTGTGTCGCGGGCCGGTCATAGAG
>NZ_RZOS01000932.1:0-988 GCF_004022605.1 Mesorhizobium sp. M4B.F.Ca.ET.089.01.1.1 | reverse complement strand
CTCCAAGGCACCGAGCGCCCTTCTCCGGCGTGCCTCGGCACTTTTCGACTGGTTTGTGGAGCGCCTGATGCAGCTTCCACGCCGTTCAGAATCTGCGTCGGAAGCAGAAAATTCGACATGCACGTATGTCGAAAACGGCATGCACAAACAGACTACAAACCCTGATCCTCTTGAAGAGAGTAATGATAATCGGCGTTCGGCTGACGCCGAACAACTTCATTTGCTAGAGGCTGGCTCCGCCAGCAAGAGGGCTTATGAACGAAGCCTGGGGGGCGGCCTGCGCCAAGTCAACGGGCGAAAGAGCCAGCCGCAGGCGGTAGTGGCATTGCATGACCTGGTGCGGGCAATACCGGCCTTAAAGGCCTACGGCTTTGCCCTGCCCCGCAGTTGGGCCGATCTGGCGCGGCTCGTGCCGCAAATGTGCCGCCTGACGGGCATTTCCGATGATGCGCGCCGCCGCGCCGTCGAACAGATGGGCGAGCAGCAAGCAGCGGTCGCAATCGCGGTGACGCTGCAGAAATACGACCGGCAGGAAGTTAAATCGCCGGGCGGCTACTTGCGGGCCATGACGGACCGCGCCACAGCCGGCGAGCTTCATCTTGCCCGCTCGATTTTCGGGCTGGCAGCCCGTAATTCCATGGAGGTACTGAATTGAGATTTCGAACGATATTGGCGGCCGTGGCCGCAATCTGGTGCATGGATGCGGCGGCCGAGCCGTCGGCATGGTCCGGCCAGGCGCGGGTAATCGACGGCGACACGATCAGTATCCGTCAGCAGCGCATTCGGATTGCTGCGATCGATGCATGCGAACTCGACCAGACCGGCTTGAAGGACGGCCAGACCTGGCGTTGCGGTGTCATTGCTCGCAGTTACCTTCGAAAGATGATCGACGGACAGCATGTCCGTTGCGATATCATCGACCAGGACCGGTATCGGCGTTTGGTCGGGCAGTGCTTCATCGGCGATACCGATGTGGGCCTCGCTATGG
>NZ_RZOS01000931.1:0-989 GCF_004022605.1 Mesorhizobium sp. M4B.F.Ca.ET.089.01.1.1 | reverse complement strand
GGATACAAGACGCTGATTTCCCAGGTCTTCGACCCCAGCGACCCGAACATCGGCTCCGATGTTCAGTTCGGTGTCACGGCAGCGTTGACCGGCGACTTCGTTCGTCATGAGGAGCCCCATCCGACCGAAGCGGATAGTCCTGGTCCGTGGTTCTCGCTCGACTACGCCTATGCCATGGAGCCCGGCGAAGCCGTTTTGCCGCGTCCCCCGATCAAATAAATCACAATCAGCTGAGCAAACGATATGATCACCGAAGAAGAACGCCGGGCCGCGGCAGACGCGCTGCTCAAAGCTGAAATCGAGCGCAAGCCGATCATACAGCCTAGCAAGACCTACCCGAACCTCGAACTCGAGGACGCCTACCAAATTCAGGCTTTGTGGGCGGAGGCGAGGGTAGCCAAGGGCGCACGGATCGTCGGGCACAAGATTGGCCTGACGTCACGCGCAATGCAGATGGCTTCGAAGATGACGGAGCCGGACTACGGCTGCATTCTTGACGATGCGCTTTACAACGACGGAGCGCAGATCAGGGCTGACTTGTTTATCAAGCCGCGACTCGAGGTCGAGCTGGCCTTTGTTATGGGTGAGGATCTCGTCGGGCCCGGCACCAGGATCTATGACGTCATGCGTGCGACCGAGTTCGTTGTCCCGGCGCTCGAGATTATCGACTACCGGACCGAAGTCCCTCGAGCGATCACGGATACCATTGCGGACAACGCGGCTTTCGGCGCCCTCGTCATTGGTGGCCGTATAATTCGTCCGATGGACATCGATATCCGTTGGGTCGGGGCGACTCTTTCCAAGAACGGCATCATCGAGGAATCGGGCGTGTCGGCGGCGATCATGGGACATCCGGCAGCCGGCATCGCGTGGCTGGTCAACAAACTTCATGCTGTGGGCGGTGGCCTGAAGAAGGGACAAATAGTCCTGGCCGGCTCGTTCACGCGTCCTGTCGATATCGCGAAAGGTGATGTCATCCAGGCCGACTA
>NZ_RZOS01000930.1:0-989 GCF_004022605.1 Mesorhizobium sp. M4B.F.Ca.ET.089.01.1.1 | reverse complement strand
GAGGAGGGCGCTGAGATCGTCGCTGCCTATCCCATGAAGGGCCAGACGGTTCGAGCCCGGATAGTCTCGCCTATTTTCCTCGACCCGAAGGGTGAGCGACTCCATGGCTGATGGTTCGAACATGGGCGGGTTTGAGATGGCGGCCTATGACTGCTCGATCCTGCAATTCGAGGGTTGGGACGGCGCAATGGCAAAATTTGAGGTGGTACTGAATAGGATACTGGGCGAGCCTTTGCCGAACAAGGTCGGCGACACTGCTCGTCATGACGATAGGCTCGTCATTCGGATCGCGCCGCGCCGGTTTTGGCTGCTTTGCGACGGCCCGCCGCCTGTGATCGACGTCGACGCGGAATTCGGCTGCACACTCCCGCTCGGCGAGGGCAGGATTCGGCTCCGGCTGTCTGGCAGGGGCCTCAAACAGGTGCCGGAGCGGTGTGTCGCGGCGGATTGGGAGACACTGGGAGATGGACGGGCAATCCAGACGGGCCTCGATCATATGCCGGTGCTGCTGCTGCGCAGGAGCGGGTTCGAATGCGACCTCCTTGTCCCGCGCAGCCTTAGCAAGGGGCTGATGGATTGGATTGCCGACGCCTCCGCATCGGACCGGTACCTGACTCCCTCGAACGGGTCGACCTAGGCTGCCCACTTAGCCAAGTACGATCGGATTCAAAGGCGCACTTGAAGAAAGCAAAACCAATTGATCGCCTCCTGCGATCGACATTTACCAAGATAGGAGAAAGCTGCTCATGCCCACCTCTAGGCAACAGGAACGCGTACCTGCATTTAGTCAGCAGGAATACCGCGAGCGCACTGCTCGGCTGCGAAAGCAAATGGCGGCGCGCGGAATGGATGCGCTGCTTGTCATGAACGAGAATAATATGAACTACCTCACCGGCTATGATGGATACTCGGAGTACGTTCCGCAGCTCGCTCTCGTGTGTCAAGACGATGAAGACCCGTGGCTGATTTTGCGCGAAATGGACACTTTG
>NZ_RZOS01000092.1:0-16521 GCF_004022605.1 Mesorhizobium sp. M4B.F.Ca.ET.089.01.1.1 | reverse complement strand
ATCCAGCGGCGGCGTCGCCTGTCAACGCCGCCAGCCGGGCGCCCGAACGCCGGTTTTTGACCCTGGCGGACCGTTGCCGCAGACCCGCGCGATCGCGTCCTTGCTGTCCTTGAAGGCCAGCAAAAGCCGGTTTTTCGGGCTTTTCGACCGCCCCTGTTGCCGATGCGGCAGCCCCCGCCTATGCGCTTGAATCGGCTTGCCTTTCGCCGGCTGGACTTTTTCCGCCCAGCATTATCAACCTGACTTTTTTTGGGTGTATTTGGGCGGGCGGCGATTCTGCCGGTTCGCCTGTGTGAATTGCGTCATGGCGCGCCAGGGCAAGACGATGCACAGCAACGCAACCGAAGCCCGGGGGCGCGATGGCCGGGCGGCTTGCATCGCTTGCCGCCTCGCCTTGGGTATTGCGTATCGCCGCCGTCGCGCTTCGGCCGCCATGCAGCTTCCGTCCCGCCAATCTCAGCCGAATTTCAGCCTGCCATCACGACGGCCGGGCGGGTGCCGTGCAGACTGGGTCGAAGAGGAAAGGGTGCAACATGGCGCAGGCGCAAGGCACGGCACATTGGGACGAGAACCATTCTCGCGGCTTTCTGGACAACGGGCGTTATTTCGTGCCGGAACGCGAACGCCAGATCGGGATCATCGCGGACCTCATTCCGCAACCCGCACCGGGCAACCTGCTGGTCGAGCTGTGCCCAGGCGAGGGGCTGCTCAGCCGCGCGCTGCTGGAGCGCTTTCCCGACTGCCATGTTCTGGCGCTCGACGGCTCGGCGCAAATGCTGGAGCAGACGCGGGCCACCTGCCGCGACCAAGCTGGGCGCCTGACCACCGCCGCGTTCGAGCTGGCGCAGCGCGACTGGCGGCGCTTTGCCGAACCGCCGCATGCGGTCGTCTCCTCGCTCGCAATCCATCATCTCGACGGCCGGCAGAAGCAGGAGCTGTTTGCCGATCTGGCGGCGGCGCTCAAGCCCGGCGGCGTGCTGGTGGTGGCCGACATCGTGCGCCCGCCAACCGCAAGCGGGCTCGACATCGCCGCACGGCAATGGGACGAGGCGGTGCGCACGCGGGCGCTGGCGATCGACGGCGATCTCGCCGCCTTCGCCGAATTCAATCGCCTGGGCTGGAACTATTTCCGTAACCCGGACGGCGAGCCGATCGACAAACCGTCCTCGCTGGCCGAGCAGCTTTCCTGGCTTGCGCAAGCGGGCTTCACCGAAGTCGACTGCGCTTGGCTCTTCGCCGGCCACGCCATCTTCAGTGGGCGAAAGCCTTGATGTCGGGGGACAGGCATGATGTCTTCGAGCATGCGAGGGCTTTGATCGATCGCTAGCCGTCGCGCGGATCGAATTGGTTGACGTCTCCTCGAGGGGCGACATGACGACGTTCGAATTCTCCGGCCACAGGCTCGATCTGCACAGGGGCAGGCTGCAGAGGGGCGGGCTCGACGTCGACCTGCGCGCCAAGTCGCTTTCGCTGCTTACCTACCTGCTGGAAAATGCCGGCCGCGTCATCGGCAAGGACGAGCTGGTCAATGCGGTCTGGCCGAACGTCGCCGTTTCCGACGATTCGCTCACCCAATGCATGAAGGACATCCGCAAGGCGCTCGGCGCCGAGGCCGATGGCTTGATCCGCACCGTGCTGCGGCGCGGCTATGTGATCGACGAAGAGCGCGTGCGCCGCCTCGAGGATCGGGTCGCCACCGCGACCGGGGAGGGGACCGCCGACGACAGGCCGTCGATCGCGGTGCTGCCCTTCGAGAACCTCAGCGGCGACCCGGCGCAAGACTATTTTGCCGACGGCATGGTCGACGAGATCACCACGGCGCTGTCGCGCATGCGCTGGCTGTTCGTCATCGCCCGCAATTCGAGCTTCGCCTACAAGGGCGAGGCCGACGGTGTGAAACGGGCCGGAGCCGAACTCGGCGTGCGCTACGTCCTGACTGGCAGCGTCCGCAAGGCCGGCGATCATATCCGCCTCACCGGACAACTCATCGACTCCGGTTCCGGCAAGACGATCTGGGCCGACCGCTACGACGGCACCATGGCCGATGTGTTCGACCTGCAGGACCGGCTTGCGGAGAGTGTCGTCGGCGCCATCCAGCCCTCCATCCTGTCGGCCGAGATCGAGCGTTCGCGGCGCAAGCGGCCGGAAAGCCTCGCCGCCTACGACTACGTGTTGCGCGCCTTTCCGCTCACCTGGTCGCTCGAGCGCGCGCAGAACCAGGGGGCCGGCACGCTGCTTGAACGTGCGATCGCGATCGAGCCGGACTATCCGCTGGCGCTTTCGCTGCTTGCCTGGTGCCATCTGCAGCGCGCCGGCTACCGCTGGACCGAAACGCCCGCCGCTTCTCGGGAAGAGGGCCTGCGCCTGGCGCAGAAGGGGGCGGCGCTCTCCGGCGACGATCCGATGGTCCTTGCCGTGCTCGGCGCGGCGCATTCCTTTGCCCGCGACTACGATGTCGCCGACATGCATCTGGCGCGGGCGCGTGCGCTCGATCCGAATTCCGCCTGGGCCTGGCTGCGCAGCGCCTGGCTGGACGTCTATCGCGAACGGCCCGAGGCGGCGATCGAGAAGTTCGAGCATTTCGAACGGCTGAGCCCGCGCGACCCGATGGGTTACATGGCCGAGATCGGCATCGGCGCCGCGCATTTCGTCGCCGCGCGCTATGACGAGGCGGTGGCGCTGACGCAGCGCGGCCTTAGCCAGCAGCCGGGCACCTGGTGGGGACTGCGCCTGCTGGTCACGGCGCTGGTTCATGCCGGTCGCAAGGACGAGGCACGGCACGCTTGCCGCAGGCTCATGGAGACCTACCCGGGCCTCACCATTGCCAGGGTTGGCGACGCCTCGCCCTTCGACGCGGGCACGACTGAACGCATCGCCGCCGGCCTGCGCGAGGCCGGCCTGCCGGAGTGATTGGATCGCCGGCGCCCGGCCCTGGAGCATCGCGCTCAGAATTCGCGGCGTTGGCGGCGGTCCTCCACGACCTTCGCAAGCACCTCGGTCGGGTCGCGGTCGACAGGCAGCGTCAGCGCGTTCTCGACGTCGAAGACGGTGAGGCCGATATCGCGGCGTTCGCATTCGCTCATGGCGGCGAGCACTGCAAGCTCGCCGCGCGTCTTCCAGAAACGCGGCAGCCACAACAGCGCCGATGTCGCGGCGCAAGCGAGTCGGTAGAGCCGGGAAGGGGAGGCCTGGCGCCGGTTCTGACGCCGGTTGTCGGCGGTGGCGCCGATGAAGAAGGAAACGATCGTGGTCATGGCCTTGATCTCCGTCTCGAACTGTCACTGTGACAGCAAGGCCGAGGATAGTTGGCGCCAGACTGGAGATCGTGATGCCCCGGCGAAACTTCAGGGAAATTGCGACGAAAACCGCAAGTCGGTTCGGGGTGCGGCGAGCGTCGATCGGTAGCGTCCGCGCTCCTTGGCGCAATCCCCCCTCACGGGCCTCGAGGGGGAGATGGCAGCTTCGCTGCCGCGCGGCCTGAGGCTTGTTCTCGGCCTCTCGCCACCTTCAGTCCGCGTCCCCGGACGAAGCCTTGCCGCATTCGGCCAGCACCTTGCCGATCGCCGCGCTCGATCCGGCGAGCGAAAAACTGTTCTCGCCATATTTGTCGGACGTGACAATGACCTCGCCCTTGCCGCGCAGCAATGCGAGCAGCGGGTCGGCGCTGCCGAATTGCGCGGTGAAGTAATTGTACATCGCCTCGAGCACGAGCGTCTTCGTCACCGTCTTGCCGCCGGCCTTGAACGCGAACGAGGCCTTTATGCCGGGCTCGAGCTGCGGACCGGCCTCGCCGAGATCGTAGCTCAGCGTCGGCTTGCCGAAACAGGTCAGCATCAGATGCGCGCCGCCATTCGGCCCGCCGCACACCGAGGCCGTCAGCACGCTGCCGCCTTCGTCCTCCTCCATCTTCGCGCTCCAGCCGCAGGATGCGGCATTGGCCGGCTGCGTGGCTTGCAGTGCGCCCAAGACGATGAATGCCGCCAATACGCTTCGCATGATTTCCCCCCATCGAGACACTCGTAGCGGCAGGATCATACAGGGCAATTGATGGAGTGGCAGCACCGAGATTGGCTAAGGGCAGTGACAGCCGATCTCCCCCGCCACATGCCCTCATTGGACTTCACCAAGATACAACCCATATCTTCACCATGGAGCTTTGAGCGTGATCTTCGCGCGGGTGGCCCTTCTTGCCGCTGCTCTTTTGGCCGCGGCTGTCGTTTCTCCCTTCTCCTCGACCGGGAGCGGGAAGGTGGCGCTGAGCGTCGCCATAGACGGCGCCATCGGGCCGGCCAGCACCAGGCAGCTCGAGGAGGCGCTCGACACCGCCGCCAAGCGCGACGCAGCGGTCCTCATCCTGCAACTGAACACGCCGGGCGGGCTGGTCACCTCGATGCGCGAGATGATCGCCGACATCCTGGCCTCGCCGGTGCCGGTCATCGGCTATGTCGCGCCGGCCGGCGGCCACGCGGCCAGCGCCGGCACCTACATCCTCTACGCCACCCATGTCGCGGCGATGGCGCCCGGCACCAATCTCGGCGCAGCGACGCCGGTCGAGCTCGGCGGGCTGCCGTCGCTTCCGGGCGGCGAGAAGGACAAGGACCAGAAGGACGCCACCGGGCGGCCGGCCGGCGACGCGATGATGGCCAAGGTGACCAATGACGCGGTTGCGCTGATCCGCTCGCTCGCCGAAATGCGCGGCCGCAATGGCGACTGGGGCGAGAAGGCGGTGCGCGAGGCGGCGAGCCTTTCGGCCAGCGCTGCGCTGCAGGAACATGTCATCGACTTCGTCGCCCGCGACACCACCGAGCTCTTGCAACTGGCCGACGGGCGCACCGTCGACGTCGCCGGTAAAAAGCAGGTGCTGGCGACCGACGGCCTACCGGTCGAGACGTTGGAGCCGGGCTGGTTCATCCGGCTACTCGCCGTCATCACCGATCCGAACGTCGCCGTGATCCTGATGCTGGTCGGCGTCTATGGCATCATCTTCGAATTCACCAGCCCGGGTGCGGTAGCCCCCGGCGTCATCGGCACCATCTGCCTGGTGCTCGGCCTCTATGCGCTCAATCTGTTGCCGATCAACTATGCGGGCCTGGCGCTGATGCTGCTCGGCATCGCGTTCCTTGCCGTCGAGGCGTTCAATCCCACCGTGGTGCTCGGGCTGGGGGGCGTCGCCGCATTCCTGCTGGGCTCCGCCGTGCTGCTCAAGGTCGAGGGTCCGGGCTTTGCCATGTCGTGGGCCGTCATCGGCCCCGCTGCCGCGCTGACGCTGGGGTTGGCACTGCTCGCCGGAACCTATGTCTGGGCGGCGCGCAAAAGCCCGCCGCGCGTCGGCGGCGAGGCCATGCGCGGCCTGCCCGTCGAGATCCTCGACTGGCAGGACGGCGAGGGCCATGTGCTGGCCTTAGGGGAGCGCTGGCGGGCGAGGGCCGACGAGCCCGTCGCGCCCGGCGACAGCGTCGAGGTGACTGACGTCGGCGACCTCGTGCTGACGCTGCGCCGCCGCGACGCGAACAACAACGGAGCAATAAGATGATGGTCGGTTACGTGGCCTATCTGGTCGTTGCGGTGGCCGTGATCATGTTCCTTGCGGCCGCCATCCGCATCCTGAGGGAATATGAGCGCGGCGTGGTCTTTACGCTCGGCCGCTTCACGGCGGTCAAGGGTCCCGGCCTCATCATCCTCGTCCCCTTCATCCAGCAAATGGTGCGGGTAGACCTGCGCGTTGTGGTGCAGGACGTGCCGCCGCAGGACGTGATCTCGCGCGACAATGTCTCGGTGAAGGTCAACGCCGTGCTCTATTTCCGCATCGTCGACGCCGAGCGGGCGATCATCCAGGTCGAGGATTTCATGGCCGCCACCAACCAGCTGGCGCAGACCACGCTGCGCTCGGTGCTCGGCAAGCACGAACTCGACGAGATGCTGGCCGAGCGCGACAAGCTTAACAACGACATCCAGGAGATCCTCGACCAGCGTACCGATGCCTGGGGCATCAAGGTTTCCAATGTCGAGATCAAGCATGTCGATTTGAACGAGAGCATGGTCCGCGCCATCGCCAAGCAAGCCGAAGCCGAACGCCTGCGCCGCGCCAAGGTGATCAACGCCGACGGCGAGCAGCAGGCGGCGGCGAAACTGGTCGAAGCCGGCCGCATGCTGGCGGCCGAGCCGCAAGCCATGCAGCTGCGCTATTTCGAGGCCCTGCACGACATCGCCGGCGAGCGCTCGTCGACGGTGGTCTTCCCGCTGCCGGTCGATCTGCTCGGGCAGTTTTTGAAGGGGCAGGGGAAGTGAGGGGGGCCTCGCGCCGACCTCTAAATCACCTTCTTCCCCGGCGCCGATGTCCGGATCTATCTCGCGCTCGATGGCGTGTAGCCGAAGCGGCGGCGGAAACAGCGATTGAAGTAGGACACATCGCTGAAGCCATTTATCAGCGCGATTTCGCTGACGCGCATGGCGTCGTTGTGCCGTTGCGAGAGCATCTTGTGCGCTCTCTGCAGGCGTAGTTCGAGAACACGCTCGGAGAAGCTGATGCCTGTTTCCTGGAGCAGATCCTGGACATAGCGCGCCGACAGGCCGAGCTCTTTTGCGACACCTTGCGCGGAGATTTCCGGATCGGTGAAGCCACCGCGAATTTTAGTCAGAATCGCTTGCGTCCGTACCGCACGTAGACCTCGCGCGTCCGCATTGTCGTGCGCCGTCACCGGTGCGGCGATGGAAGCGGTGGCGGCGATCAGATCGGCAATATGATCGGCCACGAACTGCATGGTCAGTTGAGACTCGGCTTCTTTCTCATCGGCCAGAACGCCGACATAGGCACGAACAAGGGCGTTGATCATCATGGAGCTCGACACGACGGTCATCAGGCGATCCTCAAACCCTGCATATCGCTGACGCACGCGTTCGCGATCGGTCTGCACGGCGGTCAGGCCGCATTGCCCGTCGCTCACTCGGATGATTGAGGGAGCGCTCTGCTCGACAAGAACGGACGCGCCTGGACTCAGATCGACGCTCCTTCCCGCCTGGTCGACGCTGAGCGGGGAGTGTCCGGCATTGAGAAGCAACACGACATTGTTGGTGCTCTGAGCAGCAATGTCTTCAGTGGTTCTCGATATCGATTTGACAGTGCCGTGGATCGTGCCCACCGAAACGTCGCTAGCGCGAACAATCCTGAGCTCGCCTTCGAACGATCTGCCGATGGCCGGATCGGCACGCAGACGGGCGTAACCGGATGTCAGCGATGAGATCCATTGCTCCTTCTGGATTTGTTCGCCGCCGATCAGGTCGCTGGAATTGTAGGTAATCCTGTGCAATCCCTCATAGGCGCCAAGATGCTCCGGCAAATCAGCCGATGAAAACACCGTCTTTCGTGGCAAAGGAAGCGCCCCCGCTAAACCCGCAGTCTCAAAAAATCGAACGCGACGCTTTCCATTCCAGGAATAACCAGCAACATTGATGGCTTGGCGTTCAGCCGATTGAACCCCTTAATCGAGCCCAATCACGCTTGGCGTCACCCGAAAGTATGACGCCAGCAAAATCCTCCAGGCGGATCGGCGTCCTTGCGCCGAGCCGCCGTCAAAATGTTGCTGGTTTCATTCTTTGCCCGCCATCCATCATGGCGGGCATGCTGGGGTGCAGGAGAAACGGTGGAAAGGCTGAGCAGCGAAATTCTGGGTTCGATTGTCGGCGATATCTACGATTGCGTGCTCAATCCGGACGGCTGGACCGGGGTCATGATCCGGATCACCGAAACCATGGATGCGGCGTACAGCACCATCGCGCTTGCCAGCACTGCCGACAATCACGGTCGCTTCGCCGCTCGGTCGCCCTGGGATGCCGAGCGGATGCGCGTGCTGCAGGAGGATTATGACTTTGACGCAATTCCCGGGCTGAAGGCGGCGGTCGTCGGCGATATCGACACGCCCGTCGCGACGCTATCGCATATCAGCGAAGCCGAACTCCAGCAGACGCCGTTTTATCAGAATTGGGCCAAGCCGCAGGGATTGCGCGAAGGCTGCATCATCAAATTCGTTCACACACCGGACCGGATCGGCCTCATGGGTTGCACCACGCGGGCCGGCAGGGGGATCATATCCGTCGAGGAGCAGCGTTTCATGGCCTTGCTGTCGCCGCATCTGCGCCGTGCGTCCCTGATTGGCGACCTGCTCGATCAGGCCCGCGTGACTGCCAGTCTCTATCGTCAGGCGCTCGACCATCTGGCCGTGCCTGTCGTGCTTACTGGCGCCAGTGGGGCAATCCTGCATGCCAATGAGGCTGCCCAGCAGATGCTTTCGGTGGAAGGTCCCATTCGTTCGAGGAATGGCCTCCTGCAGGCGCAGAATCCGGCGGTGGCTCTTGCCCTGCAGGAAGCGATCGCCAGTGCCGCGCGCGCGGATGCCTCGCTTGGTTCGCGCGGCATCGGCCTGCCCATTTCGGCGCCGGGCCAGCCGCCCGCCGTTGCTTATGTGTTGCCGTTGACCGAAGGCACCGCGCGCGCGGCTTTCCGGCCCGCCTGTGCCGCCGTCTTCGTGTCGACGACGACGTCCGCCTCGCCATTGCCGGAAGCCGTTCTCACCACGCTGTTCGACCTGACGCCAGCGGAGGCGCGGGTCCTGCTCAGGATCGGCAGCGGTTTGTCCGCCCCCAGGAGCGCGGTTGCGCTCGGCATCGGCGAGAATACCCTGAAGACCCACCTCAACCGGATCTTTGCCAAGACCGGCACGCGGCGCCAGGCCGATCTCGTCAAACTCATTTCGGACATGGGCGCCCCTCTCGCAGGTCCCGAATCGACGTAGCCGGCCGGCTGCGGCTGATCTGCCACACTGGTTCGGAAAGTGACGGGGTGCGTTCCAGGACAATTCCAGTGCGGCCCAGCCCAAGACGCGCGCCGCCCGACAATGCAACACCGGGACGTCGACAACAGCTGAATCCCCGCGAAGCATTTCGGCGGCGGGGAACGTAGCATTTCTGGGGCATCAGACTGACAATGAAAACCATTCTTCTCGCGGCAGCCTTCATCCTCGCGCCTGTCGGCATGGCATGCGCGGCGGACATCAATGAAACCTCGCCCGTTGCCGCCGCCTACGACTGGTCCGGCCTCTATGCCGGCGTCGACGTCGGTTATGCAGCCGGAAAATCCAATCTCTTCATTGCCGGCGCTGGCCTTGGGGGCACCGACGTCAACGCGCCCCTCGATCCGACCGGCTTTGTTGGCGGCGTCCATATCGGCGTCAACCAGGAAATGGCGAACCGCTTCGTGCTCGGCGCCGAGGCCGACCTCGCATACAGCAATGTAGATAGGGTGAGCACCTTCGCAGGCGCCGGCGCGCTGCTCAACACCGAACTCAAGTGGTCGGGTTCGGCGCGGCTGCGGGCTGGCTATGCTTTCGATCGGACCTTGCCCTACATCACTGCCGGCGTGGCCGCCGCCAAGTATGAAGTGAGCGTGATCACCAACGGCCCCGGCGGTACAATACCAGTCCACGACGAAACCCATCTTGGCTGGACGGTTGGAGCTGGCGTTGACCACGCCTTCACTGACAAGTGGATCGCCAGCGTCGAATATCGCTACGCCGACTTCGGTAAAAAGGATCTCTCGGTGCCGCTTTTTGGTCCTGGCACGGTTTCGAACGTCGATCTCAAGACGCACAATTTACGGGTCGGCCTCAGCTACAAGTTCTGATCTGCAGAACCGAACGGAGCCCCTCTGCGGCCTTTCCGAAACGGAGGGCGCAACATTATGAGGCAGCAGACACGATGAAACCGATTCTTCTCGCGACAGCCTTCATCCTCGCGCCTGCCGGCTTGGCATCAGCGGCGGACACCAATGAGGGGCAGGCTGCCTACGACTGGTCTGGCTCCTATGCCGGCGTCGACGTCGGTTACGCAGTCGGAAGCTCTGACCACCTGGTCACCAGCGGCGGCGGCGATCTCAACAGTCCTATCGATCCGAACGGCTTCATAGGGGGCATCCATATCGGCCTCAATCGTGAAATGGCCAGCCGCTTCGTACTCGGCGCCGAAGCCGACCTGATGTACACTGCCGTGGATGGACAGACGGCCTTCGGCAGCGGCGGTGGCGCCTTGGTCAAGGGCGAGGTCAAATGGTCAGGCTCTGCGCGGCTGCGGGCTGGTTACGCCTACGACCGGACCTTGCCCTACATCACTGCCGGCGTGGCCGCGGCCAGGTATCAAGTGCTCGTGACCACCGGCGGCTTCGGCGGTGACCAGCCATATCGTGAAGAGACGCATGTTGGCTGGACGGTTGGAGGCGGCGTTGAACACGCCCTCTCCGACAGGTGGATCGCTCGGGTCGAATATCGCTACTCCGACTTCGGCAGCAAGGCTCTCTCGGCGGTGAATGGCTTTACCACCGAAACGCACGTCGATCTCCAGACTCACGATATTCGGGTCGGACTCAGCTACAAGTTCTGATCCGCCGAACACCCCCCCCGCGCCGGGCGTTTCCGCCGCGGGGGAGCGCTCGAACTTGAAGCGCCCGGCATCAGCCTGGGGCGACGAACACAAGCTGGAATATTGCCGCGATCCTTCGCGCCCCCTCCGGCCTCGCGGCCATCTCCCCCCGCAGGCGCTCATTGCCATTGGCAACAGGTGCACCACCTACTCACGGATGCATTAGGGAGACAACCCAATGACCGACGACGAAAGCGCGATCCGGCAGGTGGTCGAGACCTGGATGGCGGCAAGCCGCAAGGGCGATCTGGAGACCGTGCTCTCGCTGATGACCGACGACGTCATCTTCATGGTTCCCGCCAAGGAACCGTTCGGCAAGGCAGCCTTCGCTGCCGCCTTCAAAGGCATGGGCGAGAAGATCGATGGCTCGAGCGAGATCGTCGAACTCAAGCTGCTCGGCGACTGGGCCTATATCCGCAACCGCATCGACATGACGGCGCCGCCACCGGGCGGCGAGCCGGTGCGGCGCTCCGGCTACACGCTCACGCTGCTGCGCAAGGAAGGCGACGGACGCTGGCGGCTAGCGCGGGATGCGAACTTGCTGGCGAGTGCCTGATCTCGCTATGTGAAGCTGTGATTTGCTGAAACGCTGGCGGGACAGCACCCCCCTCTGGCCTGCCGGCCATCTCCCCCTCAAGGGGGGAGATGGCGGTTTCAGCGCCAGCGCGCACCCTCGCAGCGTTCGAAATTGCGAAGGCGGCGGAGCGAATAATCTCCCCCCTTGAGGGGGAGATGCCCGGCAGAGCAGATGGGCGTGCCTCGCGCGACCTCCCAAATCACCTTCTCCGATCGCGCCGCCTGACCGTCGCAAAATAGCCGCTGTTACTGGAAATCCTGCTGGCTGCAAGGGCGTGGCCCGGGGGGAGAGTCATGATGAGATTTTCGATCATGGTGGGTCTTGTTCTCGCCAGCTCCATGGCGCGGGCGGACGACAACCTCCCCTATTCGCCCTCCGCTGATGTCCCCGACTATGTCGCGACCATGACGATCCAGCCATTGGTAGGACCGACTGCAGCCCATACGAGGATAGTCACGCATCATGGCGGCTGGGTCCGTGTCGAAGAAATGCAAGCCACAACCTATGGAAATCCGGCAAAGCAGATATCAGTCACTTTGCGCGGGGATTCGCAGACAGGCTATTCGCCTGTTTCGATAAGTCGTGAGACATCGACATCCTATGAGAGGATTCGCGGGGTAATCGAAACCGGACAGACCCAGACGCACGGTAGCGAGCGATGCGCTGTACGAGAAATCCAGCGGCGTGATCCAGACAGGTCAGAACCCGGCCTGAAATGGCTGAGTTGCGTGACAGCCGATGGTATCGAGATTGCCACCGAGGTGTTTGTGAACGGTTCGCCGTTTCGTCAGTCAACGCTCGTCAAACTCGAACGCCGGCCTGTGTCCGCCGAGGAGGTCGCGCTCCCTGCCAAGCTGCTTGACGTCGCCCAATGGCTGCACTTCGACGACCAGCCGGCCGCAACGGGTGTCAAGCGGCAGCCGGATTTCGCCATGCGCATGCATTGGAAAGGTGCGGTCAGAGTCATGCGGCGGCATGATCCGTGGATCTATGATGAAGCTGCCTATCCGGATGGGCGGAGATACCTAAGCATCCGCAACGCTCGGACAGGGCAGGAACTGTCCTTCAGGGCCGCCAAGGGCGGCGCGTTCGAGGATCTCTTCCTGTGCCAGAAATGTCGGCCAGGAGATATGTTGTCTATTCTCCTTGGCCGCGACGTCATCCCCGAGAGCATCGGTCGCACGGACAGTGTCCTCGGCGAGGCATGCGAGTGGTTCGACATGGCGCCGCGCACGGTTGATGTCGACCATTCGCAATGTCTGACGCCGGACAAGATCCCGTTGGAAATCGGCATTGGTGGGGCGTGGGCGCCGCGTGAGGAGTTTGTCGCCGATGAGATCCAGCGCCGGGACCTCAATCCCGAAGAGATCCTTCCACCCGCCGATGTGCTGACACGATCGAACTGGGACATTCCGGGATAGCGGAACTTACCAAAACGCGGGCGGGACAGCACCCCCCTCTGGCCTGCCGGCCATCTCCTCCTCAAGGGGAGATTATTCGCTCCGCCGCCTTCGCCAATTCGAACGCTGCGAGGGTGCGCGCCGGCGCTGAAACCGCCAATCTCCCCCGGGGGAGATGCCCGGCAGGGCAGAGGGGGGTGCCTCAGATCAATTTCTCCAGCGTGATCGGCAAATCCCTTACCCGCTTCCCCGTCGCATGGAACACCGCGTTGGCGATCGCCGGCGCGACGCCGACGATGCCGAGCTCGCCGACGCCCTTGCCGCCGAGCGCTGACGAATGCGGGTCGGGAATGCCGACCGAGATCGTCTGGATATCCGGAATGTCGGCATTGGTCGGGATCATGTAGTCGGCGAGGTTGCCGTTGACGATGCGGCCGTGGCGGCGGTCGACCAAGCCTTCTTCCAGCAGCGCCTGGCCGATGCCCATGATGATGCCGCCCTTCCACTGGCTCTCCGCCAGCTTCGGGTTGTAGAGCCGGCCTGAATCCAGCGCCGACACCACGCGCGACACCCGCACCGTGCCGAAATCCTCGTCGACGCGGACCTCGACGAAATGCGCGCACCAGGAATGGCGCGAATAGTCGCCCTCGGTGTGTGGGATCGACATGGCGATGGTGGTGTAGTTCTTGTAGCGCTCCTCCGCTGTCGTGGTCGCCGGCATGGTGTCGCCCTTGGCCTCGATCTTCTCGCGACCGACGGCGGACAATAGCTCGGCGATCGACAGCTCCGGCCCTTCGCCGCGCGGCGAGGCGATGCGGCCGTCCCTGACCACCAGCGTGTTCGCCTGCAGCGCATGGAAGGGCGAGCGCGGATCGGCGATCGCCAGCCCGATCAGCTCGTCGAGCGCCTGGCTGGCCGCCTTGTAGACGGCGCCGGTCATGACACCGGCAAGCCTGGAGCCACCTGCAACGCCGGCGCGAGCGAAGTGGGAATCTCCCAGCTTCACCGACACCTGTTCCACCGGCACGCCTAGCGTCTCGGCCGCCGTCTGCGCCAGGATCGTGTAGGTGCCCTGGCCCATGTCGATGGAGGAGCTTTCGACCTCGACCGAACCGTCGGCGAGAATGTTCACCACCGCCTCGCCATGGGCGCGCCGCACCGGATAGGTGCCGGCCGCGACGCCCCAGCCGATCAGGTGATGGCCGTCGCGCATCGAGCGCGGCGCGGGCGAACGCTTCGCCCAGCCGAAGGCTTCCGCGCCGGCCGCGAAGGCCTCGCGCAACTGGCGTGTCGACCATGCCTTCCGGGCGTGCGGGTCTTCCTCGGCGTAATTGCGCAGCCGGATCTCCAGCGGATCGATACCGAGCTCATGGGCGAGCTCGTCGATCGCGCTCTCGATGCCGAAGGCGCTGGGGTTTTCGCCCGGCGCCCGTTTGGCTCCCGGCACCACGGTGTTGACCCGCACGACATTCTGCTTCGAGGAGAAATTGGGCGTGGCGTACATGATCGAGGTGACGGAGCCGAGCGGCTCGACCCACATGCCGTCGACCGCCGTCTCGTTGACGCCGCGATGCACGATCGACTGGATCATGCCATCGCGATCGGCGCCGATCGCCACGGTCTGCCTTGTCGCGGCGCGGCCGCCATAGGAGGTAAAATTCTGCGGCCGGGTCAGCATCAGCTTGACCGGCCGTCCCAGCATCTTTGCCGAGGCCGCCGCTACCGCGCTGTGCGCCAAGGCGAGCGCCTTCGAGCCGAAGCCGCCGCCAATATAGGGCGAGACCAGCCGCACGTTCTCGAACGGGATCGCGAACCATTCGGCATAGGTGCGCGCCATGCCGTCGAGCCACTGGCTGGGCTCCCAGATGGTGAGCGCCTCGCTCTGCCAGCGCGCGATCAGCCCATGCGGTTCCATCGCCGCCTGGAACTCGCGCGGCGTGTTGTAGGCGGCGCAGACGCGCACCGGCGAAGCGGCAAAGGCGGCTTGGGCGTCGCCCCACTCCTTGGTCATCGCCTCGATCGGGATGCCGTCGCCCGCCTTGGGGTCGCTGAGGTCGACGATGGCCGGCGTCTCGTCATAGGTCACCTTGACGAGGGCGGCGGCCGCGACTGCCTGCTCGAAGGTCTCGGCCACCACCGCAGCGACATGCTGGCCGGAATAGGTGACCACGCGGGCGAGCGGGCAATAGGGGACGTCGGGCGGTGGCGTGCCGAACCAGTCCGACGCTGTCCTCAGCGGTATGATGGTGTCCGGCGTCAGCACCAGAAGCACGCCGGGCGCGGTCTCGGCCGCGCGCGTGTCGACCGAGAGGACCGTGCCGGCGGCGACGGTGCTTTCCACCATCACCGCATGCGCCAGCCCTTCGAGCTGCTGCTCGACGGCGTAGTGGGCCGCGCCGGTGATCTTGGCCGGGCCGTCGACGCGCGACAGCCGACCGCCGACCGCTTCGAGGCGCGCGCTGTCGGAGGCGGCGTGTTTCATCTCATGAACGGTCATGCCGTCTCTCCCAATTTGAGGATGGCTCTGGCGACGACGCGCGGCGCGAGCTCGATCTTGTAGTGGTTGGCGCCATGGTCGACGGCGCCCTCCATGGCGAGTTCGCTGGCCTTGCGGACTGTGGCCTCGTCGAACGTCTTGCCTTTGAGCGCGTCTTCGACTGCACGCGCACGCCAGGGCTTCGTGGCGACGCCGCCGAGCGCGACGCGGATGTCGCGGATGGTGCGGCCATCGCCTTCGAGTTCCAGCCCGACGGCGGCACTCGCCGCCGCGAACTCATAGGACTGGCGGTCGCGGACCTTGAGATAGGTCGAGCGCCTGGCTGCGGCAGAGCCGGGAATCTCGATAGCCGTGATCACCTCGCCGGGGCGGATGTCGTGCTCACGTTCGGCAGTGGCGCCCGGCGCCAGGAAGAAGTCCTCGACCTTGAGCCGCCTCTCGCCGAGATGGACCTCGGCGTCGAAGGCAACGAGCGCGATGGCGAGATCGCCCGGATAGGTGGCGATGCAGGCCTCGCTGGTGCCGAGCACGGCATGGCCGCGCGTCACCCCGCCAATCGCCGAGCAGCCGCTGCCCGGTGCGCGCTTGTTGCAGGCGGAATAATTAGCGGGGTCGCGGAAATAGGGGCAGCGCGTACGCTGCATCAGATTGCCGCCGATGGTCGCCATGTTGCGCAGCTGCGCCGAGGCCGCCTGCCAGAGTGCTTCCGACACGGCCGGGAAGCGGCCCTTGATCTCGGCATGGTCGGCGACATGGCTCATTTTCGCCAGCGCGCCGATCACGGCGCGGCCGGCGCTGACATCGATGGCGTCGAGCCCCTTGATATGGCAGATGTCGATGACAGCGGAAGGTTCGGCGACGCCGCATTTGGCGAGGTCGACCAGCGTCGTGCCGCCGGCGAGCAGCATGGCGCCGGGAAGGGCGGCGGCGTTGCGTGCAGCTTCCACGCTGTCGGCGCGAAGGTAGGAAAAGTCTCTCATGAGCGGAGCCCCTCTGCTGCATGGCGAACGGCGGCGACGATGTGCGGATAAGCGCCGCAGCGGCAGAGATTGCCGGCCATGTATTCGCGGATTTCTTCGTCGGAGCCGGCATGGCCTTCGCGGATGCAGGCCACCGCCGACATGATCTGGCCGGGCGTGCAATAGCCGCACTGGAAGGCGTCCTGCTCGAGGAAGGCTGCCTGGACGGCGTTGAGCGTGCCGTCTTCGCCCGCCAGTCCTTCGATGGTGGTGACGGAACGGCCCGCGACTTGCGCGGCGAGCGTCAGGCAGGCCAGCACGCGCTCGCCGTCGATATGCACGGTGCAGGCGCCGCACTGGCCCTGGTCGCAGCCCTTCTTGGTGCCGGTGAGATGGAGACGATCGCGCAGCGCGTCGAGCAGGGTGACGCGCGGCTCGATGTCGAGCGCGTGGTCGCTTCCGTTGATGGTGAGATGGATGGAGAGGGTGGTGGGGCTGATGGTCGATTGGTCATTCATGAGGCGTCGGGCTCCAATTGCTGGACGCTAGGCGGATGGAAATGGGGCTTGGGAGGCGAGGGGCAAGGCGTGGAAGCTGCTAATCTCCCACCTTGTGGGGGAG
>NZ_RZOS01000929.1:0-990 GCF_004022605.1 Mesorhizobium sp. M4B.F.Ca.ET.089.01.1.1 | reverse complement strand
GAGGGACAGCTGTGCATTCGAGGGAAACACGATAAGTCCGTTCTCCTCACTCAGCTCGCTGTCAGGGTAGAAAGACAGCAACGCATTCAGGACGGCCAAAGCACGATCGCCGACGCCGGCGATGCTCTTACCCTCGCAGAGGTTGCGGTAGACCTGCCACTTCTCGACGACCCTGCCCTTTGGGATCTCACGTGAGTCGTTCTGCGCTGCCAGCATGGCAAGCGACATCGGCCGCCGCCCAAAGGGCGTCGTTGCAATACCCGTCTCCATTTCTTCCTTCGCCTTCTAATTAGGCAAAAGAAAGCCGCTCGCCGAATCGACGCTCAAAACTCTTGACACTGATTCGCGGAAATGGGATTCTCGACCTGCGAAGAATACGAGAAGGGCTTCCGCGACGGCGACGTTCGGGGGCCTTTTTCTTTTGCGGTTTCTACTCTCCTGTTTGCCTCGCTTCCGATTTCCTGAAGGCCTCATAGAGGCTATCCAGTTGGTCGGTGATGAATGCTCCAAAGCGCGTTCCATCCGCGTTTTTCAACGCGAGCGTGAATGCTTTTCCGTTGTCTTTCGCCACTGCGCTAACCGATCCGTCTGTTGGAGCCCAAGCTTTGCTGACCGGCTTCGGCTTGCTCGCTTTCTCCGCAGTCGGAGCTTCCGACGAAGGCAGGAAGGCAAGCAGGAGGTTAAACCTGTTGTCAGAGTCGGCTTCTAAGAAGCTACCCCTTGTCACGAACTCACCTGCTATTGCTGAATTCCCGCTCACACCAAACTTGTGCGCGAGTTCTTCCCATCGGCCGCGTCCGATACCCGGAGCCGACCCAATCTTCATCAGGATTTCCCTTGGAATCGCAAAGGCGATCTTGATCATCTCGGAGACGTGCGATTTTCCTGTTGATAGGGAAGCGCAGATGACATCACGTTTATAGCCAGCCTGTTCCTGAGCCAGCGCGAACGAGCACTTTTCGATGAACGAAAGATCCTCGCGTCCAGAAT
>NZ_RZOS01000928.1:0-996 GCF_004022605.1 Mesorhizobium sp. M4B.F.Ca.ET.089.01.1.1 | reverse complement strand
GGCCAGCCCTATCTTGACGAGCTCCGCCCTGGCCGTCTCGAAGATGTCCGGCTCGCGTTGTTTGCGACCTATTCGGTCGATCTCTCCGCGGTGGCCGCAACCTTGCTGGCCTTGATCGGCCGCAACAACGAGCAGGGCAGCGGCACTGCGATCGACTTTGCTCAAGCGATCGAGAAGCTGCGCGATCGAGTGCGGATCGTCGTTCAGCGCGGTCGCATTGCCCGCCCGAAATTCCTTCCTCGTATCGCCGGAATCCTCGATCAGTTCGTGGTTGAGCAGCATCACGACGAGGAAAACCGGAGCTGGCATCCGAAGATCGCACTCATTGCCTATGACTGTCCGGGTGCCCGCGTTCGCTGGAAGCTCTGGATTGGCAGCCGCAATCTGACGCGCTCGCGCGATCTAGACGTCGGCATTTTGCTCGATGGCTCTGCCCAACGCGCAAAAGGGCGCGCTCGGCTGCGTGGGGTCGGCGCGATGGGCGCGAGCTTGGCGCGCGGCGCGAAGCGGTCTGATGCTAACGCGCTAGCCGCTGAATTGGATAGTCTTTGGTGGGAGCCGCCGGCGGGCTTGTCGATACGCGCATTGCACGATGGCCTTGACGAGGAGGCTCCGCTGCCAGCCGGCCCGCCGGCGGGGGATATCGACAGCTTAACGATCATAAGCCCGTTTCTATCTCCTGACTTCATCAAGGCTGCTGGCGCATGGGGACCGGATGGCGCAAGAACCTTGATCTCCTCGATGCCTGCGCTGGTCGAGATGGCCAACAGGGCGGGCAAGCCTTTGTCCGGCTTCTCAAGGGTTCTTGCCTATGCCGCGCCTGAACTCAGCTTCGAGGAGGACACCGCAACCCTGCCTGGCGAAGATGAAGAGCCTGCCCCCCTCGCCCTCCACGCCAAGCTCTACTGTTTCGGCATGGGCGACAAGACCATTTTGAGGGTGGGAAGCGCCAACGCCACTAGCCGGGCTTGGTCTGGCGAGAACTCTGAGATCATG
>NZ_RZOS01000927.1:0-996 GCF_004022605.1 Mesorhizobium sp. M4B.F.Ca.ET.089.01.1.1 | reverse complement strand
TTAATGGCGTGTCGAATATGTATTGCACTTAAAAAACACAGATAATCAAGGAAATCCGCATCATGCGAGCCGCCGGGTTGCTCTGGTGGACGGCAACGTGTAGCACAATTCTTGCGCCAAAACGGTTATTCCGGTTATGCTTCGCAAATCATCGGAATCAGCATGATTCCGACTGCGCATTCTAACGTTTTAAGACGGAGAGACAGACCGGCCCAGAAAAAGAAAACCCGCTCCCGAACGAAATCCGGAAGCGGGTTTGCAGTGAAAAAATAAGCCAAAACCTTTCTCGCAAACCCTCCCTTCCTTGTCAACTGAGAAACACCGCTTCGGTGAACGGGGAAGCTTTGCCTGGTCCCTAACAAAGGAGACGAGGACATGGGTGACCCCCATACGGATCGGCGGCCAATCGGTCGCCGAATGACGCCACAACGTGCCGGTTACCGGCGACTGGCACAGTCGGCCGAGATCGGAACGGTGACGCGCGGCCAGCTTGCCGTGCTTGCACAAAACCTCACTTGCACTGGATTGATCAGTGCGACCGAAAGCCATCTTTTGGTGACTCTGGTCAACACGGCCCCGGCCGAGGCCTTTGACAAGTCCGGCCGTCCGATCATCTTCAAGTCCAACCAGCAGCTCGGCTTCGAGATCGGCCGCTCAGCCGGTCGTGTGAGCCGTATGCTTTCCAGCCTTTTCGACGCTGGCTTGATCACGATGCAGGATAGCGGCAATTACAAGCGCTACCCGGTGCGAAATCGCGATGGTGCGGTTGTAGACGGTTGCGGCATCGACATGCGGATCCTCATCGCCCGCTATCGCGAGCTCGACCAGCTCGTGCGGCAGGCCAAGGCCGAAAAGTCGGCCGCGAGCGCAGCATTGCGCCGCTATCGCGGCGCGCTGCGCAACCTACGCTATGCTCTGGCAACGGTTACGGCACCGTCGGATCGCGTCCTGGCTCGCATTGCGGGCCGCGTCGAACGCGTCGTCGCCCTTGTCGGC
>NZ_RZOS01000926.1:0-998 GCF_004022605.1 Mesorhizobium sp. M4B.F.Ca.ET.089.01.1.1 | reverse complement strand
GTCTCCAGAAATGGATGCCATGATCGATGACCTTTCGACGGCAACGTTCGGTATCACCGCGAACGACACTTTGTTCGAACTGCCTGAGAATTACAGCCGACTTCCTGAATGGTCAGACGAACGGATCGAGATTGAGGACCGCTACTACGACCACGAAGACCAGTACGAGACGGCGGAGGCTACCGACGATGAAGCGGTAGCGATCTTACTGTTGCGTGGCTTTGACTTTCGTGATGAGCGGGGCCAGCCTCTCCGGTGCACTCTTCATTTCAGCCGACAGGCCGAAGCCGCTGCGAAGGGCATCAAGGGCAGGATGCCAGACCGGGCGGCGGCTGGACTGGAATCGTGGACCAAGAAGCTGGAGCGGGAAGCGAGGCTGCACTTACAGAGGATGCGAACCGGTTAATCGTCGCAGATGCTCATCCGAAATCTTCCCGGCATCAATGCAATCAAGGTGGGCCGATTCTATTACAAATCGCGCGACATCGAAGAGACCATCACCATGTCGTGCCGGATGATGTTGTTCGAATCCAGCAACCGGACGGTTCCACTTGGTCGCGGCGGTTCCGCAACTTTAATCCGCTTCCGAGGTGTAGATTACGTAGTTGCTACCCGCCATCAACTCGGCATCAGATGGGGTGCGCCGCTACCCCATGACGTACTGGATACGATCCGCATTTCTACCGGTGAAGGCATTCTGTCCAACATCCCGTTGAAGCGGGTCGTATTTGAGACCGCAAACACCGATGAAGAGTTCCACGATCTGCTGCTGTTCGAAACGGCCGACAAGTGGGAGCACCAAGGCCGTGACCGTCCCTACTTCTTCGATCTGGCCCCGTTTTCGACCCGGCCGAGGGTGAAGTCGTTTCTCGTCGGCTATCCAGCGCTGGACGTGGTGATGGACGAATATCTGGCGGACTTCGTGCCAGAACAGCCGGGGACGATTCACATCAAACGCGCCATCTGTGATTGTGATCTGGACCTGACGTTCACCACTC
>NZ_RZOS01000925.1:0-1004 GCF_004022605.1 Mesorhizobium sp. M4B.F.Ca.ET.089.01.1.1 | reverse complement strand
GGCCAAAACCGCCCGATGTGACATGGCCGGCAGGACTGCCGTCGGCGTCGAACAGGGCAGCGCCCGCACGCACCGGCTGGCGGCCCTCCGGCTTCAGCCCGACACGTTTCTGCGCCGGGCCGCGCTCCAGGATGGCGCGCAGCGCATCGGCGCCGATGAAGGTGCCGGTCGCGCGGATGTCCTTGGGGATGGCCCACATCAGGCCGGCGCTGGCCGGGTCGAATTCCTCGGTGATGTCCTGGCCGTGCAGGCAGAGCCCCGCTTCCAGCCGCAGACTGTCGCGAGCGGCAAGGCCGATCCACGCGACGCGCTCGTCCTTGAGCAATGTCGCGACCAGAGCCCGCGCATCCGCTTCCGGCAGACCGATCTCGAAGCCGTCCTCGCCGGTGTAGCCGGAACGGCTCATGAACCAGTTTTGGCGCGGCTCGATGCCGTGCATGAACAGCAGCGAGCCGGTCTCGATGCCGGCGCGGGCGAGGGCGGCCCAGGCCTCGGGACCCTGGATGGCGAGGAAGACGCGGTCGAGCGCATCCACCTTTGCCTCGAAATCCCCGGCCAGCGCCCGCAGATGCTTCTCGTCGACGGCTGCGTTGCCGGCATTGGCGACGACCATGAAGCGGTCGTCGCCAAGCCTGGTGATGATGAGGTCGTCGATGATGCCGGCGGCCTCGTTGAGGAAGAAGGTGTATTTCGATTGGGAAATCTCAAGCGCGCCGGCATCGAGCGCGCAGGCGCGGTTGAGCAAGGCAATCGCGCCCGGGCCGCTAACCAGGAACAGCTTCATGTGCGAAATGTCGAACAGGCCGGCATGCTCGCGGGTGTGAAGGTGCTCCTTCATCACCCCGGCAGGATAGGTGAGCGGCATCGACCAGCCGGCGAACGCGCCAAAGCGCGCGCCAGCAGCTGTATGCAGATCCTCGAGGGGTAGGTGTTTGGTTTCGTCGCCCGTCATGTCATCTCCAGAGTCGCACGCAATCGGCCGCTGATGGCGACCAGTCCGTGCC
>NZ_RZOS01000924.1:0-1005 GCF_004022605.1 Mesorhizobium sp. M4B.F.Ca.ET.089.01.1.1 | reverse complement strand
GTCCCGTAGCGCGACCGCATTATGGCGGCCACATCGAGCGCCTGATTGGCACGATGATGGGAGCAATCCATCTGCTCCCGGGCACGACGTCGAGCGATGTCGCTGCACGCGGCGCATATGATTCGCAAAAACACGCCGCGCTGACACTCGACGAGCTGGAACGATGGCTTGGCCTTGAGATCGTCGGCCGTTACCACGCCGAAATCCATAGCGGATTGGGCTTGCCACCGATCACCGCATGGGGCGATGCGATGGCGGCACGACCGGAAAAGCTTCGCCTGCCGCATGATGCCGAGCGGTTTCTTCAGGATTTTCTGCCGTTCGAGGAGCGCAAAATTCGCCGCGACGGCGTGCGCCTTTTCGGGCTTCGCTATTGGGACGACGTGCTCAGTCCATGGGCCGGGAGGCTTTCACGGCGGCTATGTGTCCGGTACGATCCTCGCGATTTGTCCACCGTGTTCGTGGAGGGACCGGACGGCACCAATTGGCCGATCCGGTTTGCGAACCTCAGCCGGCCGCGCATCACGCTCGGCGAGCAGCGAATGGCCTGCGCGATCCTGAAGGAGCGCGGCGTCAAGGCGACAGATGAGCAGCTGATTTTTGCGACGATCGCCGAGCAACGCACGTTGCTCGAGACAGCGGTGCGGGACACAAAGGCCGCACGGCGCCACAGCGAGCGTCGTGACCGGTCGCTTTCGGCGGCATCTGGCGGTGTCTTGTCCGCGGCGCCGGTGGGACCGGCAGAGGATCTGCAGGGCGATCTGCCTCCGCTGGTGGTGGAGGAATGGTCTTGAGCGAATATAACCATCTTCTGCCAGGCTACCGAGTTCATGCTGCATTAGCAGACGATGAGCGTATCGCCTGGATAAGGGCCGATCGGTGGCTCGAAACCGCGCGGGCAAGCGCGGCTCTGGCGAAGCTCCAGGACCTGCTGTCCTATCCGCAACGCGATCGCATGCCATGCCTGCTGCTGTACGGCGACACGGGAATGGGCAAGACCAAGAT
>NZ_RZOS01000923.1:0-1013 GCF_004022605.1 Mesorhizobium sp. M4B.F.Ca.ET.089.01.1.1 | reverse complement strand
TGAGATGTGTTGCGCGCCGATGGCGGTCAAAGAGCGGGACAAGCCGCTCGGCCTCGATGAACTCGATGCCGTCGTCGCCCCCGAAATGCCGGCGCTTGTAGTCCCACCAGTCGGGATTGCCGTCCGGGTGGCATTGCTCCGAATAGACGACGAGGGCGTGGGCGCCCTCGGCGAGCTTGCCGTTGGACATGATGTAGACGCCCTGGTCGCCAACCAACCAGACGCCGGGCTTCTCGCCCTCGCCGGGTCTTGTGCCGTAATAGGGGTTGCGAAACCCGCCGTTGGCCGCCGCCTCGGCAATGCCCTGGTCGATCACCTTGCGGACCGCCACGATCGGAAATGTAAACATCGTCCCCACCTCACGCCGCGACGTCGAGGGGCAAGTGCCTGAGATGCACGGGCAGCTTGGCGGCGATCTCCGCGTCGCTCAGATCGTGGAGCAGCTTGAGCACGGTGCGCCCGCGGTCATAGACGAGCAGAGTGCGCTTGCCGCGCAACTCGGGCAGCCAGTCCTCGCCGGCATAACCGCGATAGTCGTCATGCGTGTTCGACCAGATATGCTCGAGGCGCTCCTCATGCGTGATCGCCTTGACCGGCCAGGACTTGCGCTCCACGATCGCGGCCCGCATGCGCTCGGGCGAACCCTTGTCGCAGAGATCGCAATAGCTGTGGAAGTAGCGGACGCGGCCATCGATGCTGAGCCGGAAAAACACGCTGGTGACGCTGCCGGTGAGGAATTCGCTGAGCGCGAACATGTCGGCGCGCATCCAGAGCGGCGGCAGGATTTCCAGCATGTAGTCGTGTCCGGACTGGTCAAGCTCGAACCATTCGTTTCCGTAAAGAGCGCCGGCGTCATCCGCGAAGCGATTGGGACGCTGTGCATGGCGGTCGAACAGACGGAACATCTGCCGGCGGTCGGCGATGCCCTGGTAGATCTTGCGGATGGGAGAGGTGGCGTTCATGGGGGGCTCCTTCATAGCCTCGTCGGGCCGGAGCGCGGCTCACCCTGTGGA
>NZ_RZOS01000922.1:0-1019 GCF_004022605.1 Mesorhizobium sp. M4B.F.Ca.ET.089.01.1.1 | reverse complement strand
CGGCGCGGGTGTCGACAAAGACGCGGGCGCGCCGGATGGCGTCGTCGTCGCTCTCGCGCATCGTCGGCGTGAAGCCGCCGACAAGGTCGACATGGGCGCCCGGCTTCAACAACGCGCCCCTGACCAGCGGCTGGGTGGTTATCGTCGCCGAGGAGACGATATCAGCCTCCGAAAGCTCGGCGTCGAGGTCTTCGGCGGCGCTGGCCGGCAGCCCCTCGGTGCGCAAGCCGGCGGCGACCTTTTCGGCATTGGCCGGGGTCCGGTTCCAGATGCGAATGGCAGTGATCGGCCGCACCGCCGAATGCGCCTTGGCAAGGAAGGTCGAAAGCGCCCCGGCGCCGAGGATCAGCAGCCGCGAGGCGTCCTTGCGGGCGAGGTAGGAGGCGGCAAGCGCCGAGGCGCAAGCGGTGCGCCATTGCGTCAGGCGCTGGCCGTCGATCAGCGCTTCCGGCTCACCGGTCGTTCCGTCGAGCAGCAGGTAGAGACCCATCACGGCCGGCTTGCCGATGGCGTTGTTGTCGGGCGAGACGGTGACGATCTTGACGCCGATATGGCCACCCGCCGAGGTGCCGGCGGCGTTGAAGTCGGTCCAGGCCGGCATCAACAGCAGCGTCGAGGCCTCGCCGTCGGGACGTTCGATGGTGTGATGATGGCGGACCGGCTGCACGGCGCCGTCACGGAAAGCAGTGCGCAGCGTCTCGACCAGCCCGGGAAAGGTCAGCGCCTGGTCGACCTCGGCGGCCGAAATGGTCAGCATGAAAGACTCCGTGCAGTGAGGGCGCCCGCGAAACGGAAATTCTTGCGGCATCCCTTGCGCGCGCCCTGAAGGGACACGCGGCGTTGCAATGCTTCAGGCTGTCGGCTTCGGCAGGGCCGGGCCCTGCGGCGCCTGCGGCGCGCGGCTGACCGCCTGGCGCAGGTTCTCGGCCTCGACGCCGCGCTGGCGCGCCAGCTTGCGATAACGGCCCTGCTTGACCCAGGTCGCCATGCTGCCGACGATCATGCCGACGGCGAGAGCC
>NZ_RZOS01000921.1:0-1024 GCF_004022605.1 Mesorhizobium sp. M4B.F.Ca.ET.089.01.1.1 | reverse complement strand
CCGCTACGCGCGACGGCGCCTTCCACAATCTGTCCTGCGCATCACAGGTGCCCATCGGCGACGGTCGGACGATGTCCATGGTGGAACTTCGCGATGAGGAGGCATCGACCGTTGCGCTGATATGCTCCAAGCTTGTCGGCGCGATCGAGATAGAGGACATGAATGATGGCAGGCATCGGTTGCTTCAAGCCGGCGACATTGCGCTGCTTGCCCCAGCCGGCACTGAACTTTGGCGTTACGAACGCGCGCTTGAATCGCATGGGCTAGCCGTCGCATCGCAAGCCGGCAAGACATTGTTCCTACAACAGGAGACGCAGGATGTCCTGGCGCTGTTGCGTGCGCTGGCGGATTCGCGTGACCGGCTGGCCTTCGGCTCCTTCATGCGAGGCCCGATGGTTGGACTGACCGACGAGGAATTGCTCGACATTGCCGAAGAAATCCACAAGGCCGGACCTGACGCCTCACCGACCGGGCTTTTCGACATCACAACACCTCCTGCCCTGGTTTCGCACGGCGTCGCGCGCGCCGTCCTCGAAATCATGCAACAGCTACGCTCACGCGTGAACATCACAACGCCGCGCATCCTGCTTGCCGAAGCGATCGAGCAGCTTCAGCTGCGCATCGCATTGTCCGCGCGCAGCGGTAACAACCGGGCCGCGCGTTCGCTTGCCAACCTGGACCGGATCGTCGAACTCGCCCGGCCCTTCGACGTCAAGGGCCTTCGCGCCTTCGTGCGCCATCTCCAGCGAGAATGGGAAGGTCGCGCCATGCGGCAAGAAGGTCGGATCGACGCATCGTCGGATGCAGTTGAGATCGTAACCATCCACACTGCCAAGGGATTGGAATGGCCCGTCGTCATTCCCATCAATATGGGGACGCTGGCACGCCCCTCCCCCCGCTTCGTCCACCGCACATCCGACAACACGCTGCATTGGGTTATTGGCGGCGTGTCTTCGTCTGCGCTAGCACGTGCCCGCGAGGAAAAAGCGCAGCGCCAGGCGCTGGAAAATCAGCGCATGTGGTA
>NZ_RZOS01000920.1:0-1024 GCF_004022605.1 Mesorhizobium sp. M4B.F.Ca.ET.089.01.1.1 | reverse complement strand
ATATCGATGATACATTCCTTGCCGTGCATGGCGGCCAGCAGCTGCGCCTCTTCAACGCCCCCGCACAGCCGATCGTCATGTTCGATGGCGCGGGCCGGTTCGTCGGTGCGGTGCTGCGCCCGACCAGACGGCCGAGCGCGGCTGAAATCCGTCCCACCTGTTCCGCCTCATGCGGGCGATCCGCAGCAACTGGCGGAACATCCGGATCCTGATCCGTGCCGACAGCCATTATTGCAGCTCCAGGTCATCGACTGGCGCCGCGCCAACAATGTCGACTTATCTTCGGCCTGGCGCCCACCACCCTGCGCAAGCATGTGGCGGATCTGGAAGCCAGCACGATGGCGCGCGCTTCATCAGCCAGGACAGGCAACGTGCGATTGCGTCAAACAAGATTGGCTCAAAATCACGTGTCGGGATTGCGCACGCTCTGTCGGTCCCCGGGGAAGACGGGAGCTTTTCCGTGGGTTGGATGTTGCATTTCATCTTCCGGCAGGCGGCTATGATTGCGTTGTCGATTTCGACCAGTATGGCGGTGATCGAGACTCGACTCGGTCGGTGGCGGAATCGGCGCCCGTCGACTCAAAGTCCAAGGCATGATAGCGGTGATGAAGATCAGAGATCTTGATATCTGTCTTACAGAGGAGGTGAGGGCTGGTGGAGCTAGAATGGGTGACCACCTTTCTCGCGGTGGTAGAACACCAGGGGTTCGCCCGCGCCGCCGACGTACTGCACTGCTCGCAGCCGACAGTGAGCAATCACGTCGCGTCGCTCGAACATGAACTGCGAGCAGTGCTGTTGCAGCGCTATAGCCGGCCCGTCGCACTGACGGAGGCGGGGGCGGCTTTCCTCCCTCATGGCCGAGCGTTGGTTCGTGAGATCGAGACCGCTCGCAGTGCGGTCGCGGATGTCACTGGTCTGCGCTCTGGTTCAGTCACACTGGGTGCCTACGCCAGCGCTGCGGCCGGCTACGTTCCTGGCATACTTAGGAGTTTCAGAAAGCGATATCCAGGGATCACTGTTCGGC
>NZ_RZOS01000091.1:0-16523 GCF_004022605.1 Mesorhizobium sp. M4B.F.Ca.ET.089.01.1.1 | reverse complement strand
ACCGACGCTGAGATCGGATACGGAAAGCAGCGGGATCACGCGATCGCCCTCCGCATCTTCGGATCGAGAATGTCGCGCAAGGCGTCGCCCAAGAGGTTGAAGCCGAGGATGCTGATCATGATGGCGATGCCTGGGAAGATCATCAGCCACGGCGCCGTTTCCATAAGATTGCGGCTGTCGCTCAGCATCAGGCCGAGCGAGGCGGCGGGCGGCTGCGTGCCGAGGCCGAGGAAGCTCAAGCCCGCTTCGGTGAGCAGCGCCCAGGCCAGCGCCAGCGTCACCTGGACGGTCAGCGGCGCGACCAGGTTGAGCAACAGGTGCCTGGTCAGGATGTAGCTCGAACTGCTGCCGAAGGTGCGCGCGGCATCGACGAATTCGCGCGCCTTAAGCGACAGCGCCGGGCCGCGCACCACGCGCGTGAAGATCGGCGTGTAGACGATGCCGATGGCAAGCACGCTGGTCCAGGTGCCGGGGCCGGCGACGGCGACGATGAGCAGTGCCAGGAGGATCGCCGGGAAGGCGAGCAGCACGTCCATGACCCGCATCAGCACGCCGTCCCAGCGGCGCCCGAACCAGGCCGCCGCCAGGCCGAGGACGGTGCCGGCGAGCGTGGCGAAAGCCACCGAGAAGAAGGCGACGGTGAAGGACTGGCCGATGCCCATCATCAGCCGGCTCGCGACGTCGCGGCCGAACAGGTCGGTGCCCATCCAGTAGCCGCCGCCTGGCGCGTGCAGGCGGTCGACACGGTACTGTGCCAGCGGGTCGTGCGGCGTCAGCCCGAGCAGGCCAAGCGCGGCAAGCAGGAGATAGAGCCCGACGATGAAACCGCCGATGCGGCCGCTGGTATGCGCGAAGATGGCTTTGAGGATGCGCATCAATTTTCCCCCAGTCGGATGCGCGGATCGAGCGCGGCATAGGCGAGGTCGACCAGGAGATTGACGATCATGAAGTTGAAGGCGATGAACAGCACGCATCCCTGCACCAGCGCGTAGTCGCGCTGCAGGATCGCGTCCAGCACCAGCCGTCCGAGGCCGGGCAGCGCATAGATCTGCTCGACGATGACTGCGCCGCCGAGGAGATAGCCGAATTCGATGCCGCTCAGCGTCACCACCGGGATCAGCGCGTTGGGCAAGGCATGGCGCCAGATGACGCTGCGCGCCGAGGCGCCCTTGCTGCGGGCGGTGCGCACATAGTCGTCGCTCAAGACGTCGAGCATGGCCGAGCGCGATATACGGGTGACCGAGGCGGCGAAGGCGAAGCCGAGCGTGATGGCGGGCAGGATCAACTGGCCGAGATTGCGCAGCGGATCCTGCCACAGCGGCGCGAACTCGCCCATCGCCGGCAGCACGCCGAAGCCGGCCGACAGCGTGTAGATGATCAGCAGCGCCAGCACGAAGTTCGGCGTCGACTGGCCGATCATGGCGGCGATGCGCACGCCGAGGTCGGCGAGCTTCTCGTTGCGCGTGGCGGCAAAGACGCCGGCGGGCACGCCGACCAGAAGCGCGATCAGCATCGACAGCAGCGCCAGCTCGAGCGTCAGCGGGAAGCGCTCGAGGATGACGTCGAGCACCGGCCTGCCATAGGTCGTCGAGATGCCGAGATCGCCGTGTAAAAGCCCGAGCAGCCAGCGCCCGTACTGGACGAACCAGGGTTGGTCGATGCCGAAATAGGCGGCCAGCGCAGCGCGCTGCTGCGGCGTCAGAAGCCCGGCCTCGGTGCCCAGCATCGCCGTGATCGCGTCACCCGGAACCATCCGGATGGCGACGAACACGACGATGGAGACGCCGATCAAAACGAGAGGAAACACCGCCAGGCGCCTGAGCAGATAGGTCACGCGAAGAACACCTCTCGTCCGCTCGCTTTGCTCGCTACTGCTGGATGGTGACCTTGCTCAGGCTGAACAGCGTGCCGGTCGGCGTCGGCACGAATCCCGCGACATTCTTCTGCTGCGCCGTGTAGCTGTAGGAGGTGTAGAGCCAGATCCACGGCGAAACCTCGGCGAGGTGCTTTTCGAACTCGGAGAAAATCGCCTTGCGCTTTTCCGGATCGGTCTCGGCGCGGCCCTTCTGCATCTGGGCGTCCAGCGTGTCGTCGATGTAGTTGGCCACCTTCTGCAGATTGCCGGCCTTGGTCCAGTAGCGGTTGTACATTGTGTAGGGGTCGGCCCTGCCGCCATTGAGCGCCACCGCCATGTCGAAATCGCCCTTCAGCCAGGCGTCGACGTAAACGTTGAGCTCCATCATCTTGATGTCGAGCTTGACGCCGATCTCGGCGAGCTGCGACTGGATGACCTGGGCTTCCGCCGCCGCCGTCGGCGGCTCGCCGGTGGCGCCGATCACGGTCGCCGAAAAGCCGTCGGCAAAGCCGGCTTCGGCCATCAGCTTCTTCGCCTTTTCCACGTCGCGCTTGTAACAGAACAGCTGGCCGGGATCGGTGGCCATCGAGGGAATGGTCAGCGGCCCGGTCACCTTGCCCTCGCCGAGCGAGGCGGTGTCCAGCACCTCCTGCCGGTCGATGGCGCAGGAGATCGCCTGCCGCACCTTCAGCTCGGTCATCGGCTTGCGCGACGGGTTGAGCTGCAGCACGTGATAGGCAAGCACCGGCACGCGGTTGAGCTGCAGGCTGGCTTCCTTCGGCACCAGCGTGGCGACCAGCGGGTCGTTGAGCAGCGCGAAGTCGATCTGCTTGGTGCGCATCGCCGCCAGGATCGCCGTCTCGTCCGGCAGCACGCTGATCTCGATGCCGTCGACGCCGGTGGCGCCGCCGGCCCAGTCCTTGTTGGCGCTGAGCACTTCCTTGGCGTTGGGGTCCCATTTGTCGAGCTTGAACGGGCCGGAGCCGATCGCCTTGGTGCCGATCAAGCCGGCGGCGATCTCGCTTGCCGGAACGATGGCCGCGTTGACGTCGCTCATCGCCGTCAGCAGCGGCACGTCCGGCTGCGACAGGTGGAAGACGACGCTCGCCGGATCGGGCGTGTCGATGCTGGCGATCGACAGGAAATTGGCGCGGGCCGCAGCACCCGTCTTCTCGTCGAGGATACGCTCGAACGAGGCCTTCACGTCGGCCGAGGTGACAGCGGCGCCGTTCTGGAACTTGGCCTTCGGGTTGAGCTTGAAGCTCAGTTCCTTGCCGTCGGCCGAGAACTGCCAGCTATCGGCGATCGCCGGCACGATCTTCAGGCTGGCATCGACCCTGACCAGCGGTTCATAGACCAGCTCCAAGAGCCTCAGCGACGAAAAGGCGGTCTGCTTGTGCGGATCGAGCCCGGTGGCGTCCTGCGCCCAGGCCATGTGCAGCGTCGCGGCACTTGCCTCCAACGGCGCGGCGGCGATGCCGACCAGCGCAGCAAGCGCCATGCCCGAAACCAGATTCCTCGTCAGATGCTTGACCATTGTCGTCTCCCATATCGTTCGACCTTGCTTTGCAATTCCGCGGACCGCTTCAAAGGGGCAGGCGCCCCGGACTGTCGGCCCAGTTTTCTCATGCGGCTTCACGCCGTCCTTTCGCTGATCGCCTTGCGCAGGAACCCTCCCGCCTTGCCGAGCGCCTCGCGCGCTTCTTCCACGCCCATGCCGGTAATCACCATCAGGATCGCCAGCTTCACGTCCTTGCCCGTCGCCTCCAGCGTCTGCCGTGCCTGCTGCGCCGTGCAGCCGGTCGTCTGCATGATGATGCGGACGGCCCGCGCCACCAGCTTCTTGTTGGACGGATTGAGGTCGACCATCAGGTTCTGGTAGCTCTTGCCGATGCGAATCATGCTGGCGGTGGTCAGCATGTTGAGGACCAGCTTCTGCGCGGTGCCCGACTTCAGCCGGGTCGAGCCGGTAAGCACCTCCGGGCCGACGACCGGCGAGATGGCGATGTCGGCAATGCCGGCGATGGTCGAGCGCGGATTGCAGGACAGCGCCACCGTCGTCGCGCCCACGTCCTTGGCGTAGTTGAGCCCGCCAATGACGTAGGGCGTGCGGCCGCTGACGGCGATGCCGACCACCACGTCGTCGGCGGTGAGGACGATATCCCGCAGGTCCTCCGCGCCCTGCTTCGGATCGTCCTCGGCGCCTTCGGCGGCGCGCACCAGCGCTTCGGCACCGCCGGCGATGAGGCCGATCACCATATCTTCGGGAACGCCGAAGGTCGGCGGGCATTCGGAGGCGTCGAGGACGCCCAGCCGGCCGCTGGTGCCGGCGCCGACATAGATCAGCCGAGCGCCCTTCTGGAAGGCTTGCACGATCCGGTCGACGGCCATCGCTATCTCCGGGATGACCTTCTCGACGGCGGCGGCGACGCCCTTGTCCTCGTCATTGATCCGGCGCAGCACGTCGGCGGTGGGCAACAGGTCGATGTCCATCGTGCGCGGGTTCCGGTCCTCGGAAACCAACCGCTCCAGCTCGGACATCAAGCCGTGTTCGCTCATCCGCTTGCTTTCGAACGCTGCCTTTTGGCAGGGAATCTGATGCAGCGCCGGACGCCGACCAGTGCCGCGGTCGCGGCATTGGCGCTCATATTTGTGGCCGGTTCTGCTTCGTTAACTTTTTAGAATTCAATATTCGCAGTGTCAACGACAGAGTGGAATAAAATATTCCTATCGACGAGACGCGTCAGCGACCGGCGAGGGACCTTTTGGCCACGATGATCGCTCCCGAAACGGCATCGCCATCGGCGGGCTTCAGACGCCGGCGCACATCGGGCGCGAGCCACGGCTCGAGCGGGCTGGACAGGCCGCCGAGCAGCGTCACCCGCGGCGCGCCCTTGTCGAACAGCACCCGCACGAAGGTGTCGACCTGCTCGGCCGCGCTCTGCACGATCCGCCGCCCGGCCGCGTCGCCCTGGTCGGCATGGCGGATCACCATCGGCGCCAGCGCCGCGTAGTCGGTGGCGCTGGCGCGGTCCATCCAGGCGACGGCCTCCATCGGATCGTTCTTGAAGCGCTGCATGACTTCGGCGAGCAGCGCCGTCCGCTCGTAGCGTCCGTCATGGGCGCGCAGGGCAAGCCGCACCGCCTTCAGGCCGAGATCGGCGCCGCTGCCTTCGTCCGAGATCGGAAAACCGTAGCCGCCGACGCGCAGGTCGCGCCCGTCGACGAAGCCGAGCCCGATCGAGCCGGTGCCGGCAATGACAATGGCGCCGTCCTGGCCCGAATGCGCGCCAAGGCAGGCCCCGACCCCGTCGCTGACGAAAGCGATGCTGGCGAAAGGATGCGCGATCGCCTTGAGCGCCTCCAGCGCCCCCTTGCGGCCGATGCCGGCGAGGCCGATGCCGGCGCGGATCCGGGCGATCTCCGCCGGCCCGAAACCGGCCTCGTCGATCGCCGCGCCGAAGGCCCGCGAGACGGAGGCCCAGGCTGGCTCGATGCCGAGCCGCGTCGTCGCCGGGCCGGACAGGCCTTGCCCGAGAACGGTTCCCGCCTCGTCCTCGATGCGGGCCCGGCAGCCGGTGCCGCCGCCGTCGACGCCGAGGAAGAAATGCGGCGAGCCCGCGTCGGCGCTCATCTGCTGATCCGCTCGATCTCGGCGCCGCAGAGACGCAGCTTGCGGTCGAGCTGCTCATAGCCGCGGTCGAGATGGTAGACGCGGTTGATGATCGTCTCGCCTTCCGACACCAGCGCCGCCAGCACCAGCGAGACCGAGGCGCGCAGATCCGTCGCCATCACCTGGGCGCCTCGCAGCTTTTCGCCGCCGCGCACCAGCGCCGTCGTGCCCTGCAGCTTGATGTTGGCGCCGAGCCGCGTCAGCTCCGGCACGTGCATGAAACGGTTCTCGAAGATCGTCTCGCGCAACAGCGAGGCGCCGTCGGCACAGCACATCAGCGCCATGAACTGCGCCTGCAGGTCGGTCGGAAATCCCGGATAGGGCTCGGTAGTGACGTCGACCGCCTTGAGCGGTCCGTCGCGCGACACGATCAGCCCACGATCGCCTGGCCAGATTTTCACCCCGGCGGCCTCCAGCAATTGCACCACCGATGCCATGTGCTCCAACCTGGCATGGGTGAGCTCAAGCTGGCCGCCGGCGATGGCCGCCGCGACCGCATAGGTGCCAGCCTCGATGCGATCCGGGATGATGTCATGCGTGGCGGCGCGCCAGCTGGTGCCGCCCTCGATCAGGATGCGGTGCGTGCCGGCGCCCTCGATGCGCGCGCCCATGGCGTTGAGGCAGGCGGCAAGGTCCGCCACTTCCGGCTCGCGCGCCGCGTTGAGGATCTCCGTCTCGCCCTTGGCCGTCGTCGCCGCCATCATCGCCGTTTCGGTCGCGCCGACCGAGGGCGAGCTGAGCACGATGCGCGCGCCCTTGAGGCCCTTCGGCGCCGAGGCGACGATCGATCCGCCCTCGATGCCGATTTCGGCGCCGAGCGCGGCGAGCGCCGCGACATGCATGTCGACCGGCCGGGCGCCGATGGCGCAGCCGCCCGGCAGCGACACCCTGGCATGGCCGAAGCGGGCGAGCAGCGGCCCCAGCACCAGCACGGTGGCGCGCATTTTTCTGACCGTGTCATAGGACGTTTCCGCCGAAACGGCGGCACCGGTGTCTATCGTCGCCGCGTGCGCGGACCTGGTGACCGCGGCGCCGTGCAGGCCGACGACGCCCAGCATGTTCTCGACGTCGGTGACGGAAGGCAGGTTGGTCAGCTGCAGCGGATAGGGGCTGAGCAGTGCCGCCGCGATCTGCGGCAGCGCCGCGTTCTTGGCGCCCGAGATCGTCACCGCGCCTTCAAGTCGCTTTCCGCCGATGATCCGCAATTTGTCCATGCCGACTCCCGGTTCGATCCGCTTCCATTGACACTCGATCGACCATTCTTGGCTGTCAATTGAAATTGGAATAATTTATTCCATGCTAAGGCATTGCCAACCGCGATGGGCGGCTGGTGACCAGCGCAAGGGAACTCGATGTCCGTCCTGAAGAAGATCGAGGCCAAGCTCGAGACGATGGCGCAGGGCGATCGCGAGATCGGCCGCTACATCGTCGACAATCCCGATCAGATGCTGCGCCTGTCGACGGCTGCGCTCGCGGCCGAGATCGGCCGCAGCCAGTCGAGCGTCGTCAAGTTCAGCCAGAAGCTCGGCTATGCCAGCTACCAGGAGCTGAAGCTCGCCGTCAGCGAGGCCAAGGCGCAGGAATGGCAGGTGCCGGCCGGCGTCATCCACGGCTCGATCGAGGTCGGCGACAGCCATCAGGTCATCCTCAAGAAGCTGATCGGCAGCAAGCTTCTGTCGATGCAGCAGACCGTTGCCGCCAACAGCGAGCGGATCCTTTCCCGGGCGCTGGACCTGCTCGATCGCGCGCGCCGCATCCATCTGGTCGGCGTCGGCGCCTCCTCGCTGGTGGCACGCGATTTCTCCTACAAGCTGATGAAGCTCGGCCGCAATGTCCTGCACGACAGCGACAGCCACATCCAGATGGCCAATGTCTCGACGCTTGGGCCGGATGACGTGCTGTTCGCGCTCTCCCATTCCGGCGCCAGCATCGAAACCTTGCGCATCGCCGAGCTGGCCCGCAAGCGCGGCACCACCGTGATCGCCGTCACCGGCCTGCACGACAATCCGCTGAGCCGCGTCGCCAACATCCGCCTCTACACCATCGCCGACGAGGAGCGCGCCCGTTCCTCCTCGATCACCGCGCGCGACGCGCAGCTGACCCTGACCGACCTTCTGTTCCTGCTGCTGGTGCAGCGCCAGCCCGACGCCAACGACCATATCCACAACAGCGAGGCGGCGGTCTCGGTGCTGAAGGCGGAACGGTCCTAGTAAGTCGCGCAACCCGGGTTGAGCCAGGCCGTTCGGGTTTGCATGCCAGCTTCTTGCACGGCAGGCCTTTGGTATCCACGTCCTCCTGACGCAGGCACCGGAGCAGGCTTTTCTTGCCTCTTGTCGTCGAAGGCGCGACGCTGCAGGCGGAAAGACGTTTGCAAGGAGGACAACATGGCAACCGATATCGCGGTGATCGCAGGCGCGGGGCAGGGCTTGAGCGCCTCCCTGGCGCGTCTCCTGACCAAGGAGGGATTTCGGGTGGTGCTGGCCGCGCGCAACACCGGCAAGCTCGCCTCGCTGGTCGAAGAAACCGGCGCTCTGGCCGTCGAGACCGACGTCGCCGATGCTGCGTCGGTAGCCAGCCTGTTCGAGGCCGCCGACAAGGTGGGGTCTCTTGCGCTTGCCGTCTTCAATGCCAGCGGACGCACGCGCGGACCGATCGCCGAGCTCGACCCGGACGCCGTGAAACAGGCGCTGCTGGTCGGCGCCTATGGCGGCTTCCTCGTCGGCCAGCAGGCGGCGCGGCGGCTGCTGGCGCGCGGTTCCGGCTCGATCCTGTTCACCGGCGCCACCGCCAGCCTCAAGGGTTTTTCCGGATCGGCCGGTTTCGCCATGCCGAAATTCGGCCTGCGCGGACTGGCGCAGTCGATGGCGCGCGAGCTCAGCCCAAAGAACATCCACGTTGCGCATTTCATCATCGACGGCCAGATCGAGCCGCCCGGACAGGCGACCGAGCCGGACCGGCCGGATCGCCGCCTGTCGCCGGACGCGATCGCCGAGACCTATCTCGCTGTCCACCGCCAGCACCGCAGCGCCTGGAGCTTCGAGGTGGAGCTCAGGCCCTGGGTCGAGACGTTCTGACTTCCCGATCATGGCCGCGCCGCCGATTCCAGGCGGCGCCTCCCGCCGCTCACCCGCACCCCGGCGGGCGTGCTCGCTGTCGTGAAATCTTTGAGAGAATATTTCCTGCTCTGTTCCTGAGAAGAAAAGCAGTTCTTTGATCGGACGCCCAGCATTGCCGATGCTGTCATCAAGGCTTCGCATTCCGCCAAGCCGAAACGATTTCAGGATCGCAAGGAAAGAACCATGTCCGGACACGGCAACGCTTCAAAAACTCTCTTTACGTCAATCACCAGGCGCGCCGGACTTGCGGCGCTTCTTGCCTCGGCGCTTGCCGTTGTCGGCCTCACAACGCCGACGCCCTCCTTCGCCGAGGACAAGAAGGCGATCAAGGTCGGCATCATCAGCGGCGAGGACGAGGATGTCTGGCGCGTCGTCGTCGCCCAGGCGGCCGAGAAAGGCCTCACCATCGAGACCGTCGTCTTCAACGACTACACCCAGCCGAACGAGGCGCTGGAACGCGGCGAGATCGACGCCAACGCCTTCCAGCACAAGCCCTATCTCGACAACCAGATCAAGACGCAAGGCTATCACATCGTCCCCGTCGGCTATACCGGCGTCTGGCCGATCGGCCTCTATTCGAAGAAATACACCAAGGTCGCCGACCTGCCGGAAGGCGCCGTCATCGGCCTGCCCAACGATCCGTCCAACGAGGGCCGCGCCCTGCACGTGCTGCAGAACGAGGGCGTGATCAAGCTGAAGGACGGCACCGGCATCCTGGCGACCACCGCCGACATCGCCGAGAACCCGAAGAAGGTCGCCATCAAGGAACTCGATGCCGGCATCGTCGGCCGCTCGGTCGAGGATCTCGACGCCGCCGTCGTCAACACCGACTGGGCGTTGAAGAGCGGCCTCGGTCCCGACAACCGCATCGCCCAGGAGCCGGTGGCCGACAATCCCTACCGCAACTTCATCGCCGTCAAGGCCGGCAGCGAGAACGAACCCTGGGTGAAGACGCTGGTCGCCGCCTACCAGAACGAAACGGTGAAGGCCGAATTCGACAAGGTCTACAAGGGCACCGGCATCAGCGCCTATTGATCGGCGCCTGGCTTGCAGCAGCAGGTGGCCCGCTGTTCGGCGGGCCGCCATCGCGTTTGCGGATCGCTGAAACGGAAACAAAGATGAACCAGCATGTCACGGCCGAAGTGGCCGATCCGGCGCACAGCCCTCCGGCGGATCGGGAAGATGTCGTCCGCCTCGTCGACCTGAAGCGGCGCTTTGGCGCGACGCCGGCGCTCGACGGCGTCTCGCTGACGGTGCGCAAGGGCGAGATACTGGGCATCATCGGTCGCAGCGGCGCCGGCAAGTCGACGCTGATCCGCTGCCTGAACGGGCTGGAGCGCCCGGATACCGGCGAGGTCGTCATCGAGGGCCGCGAGATCGGCCGGCTCGGCGAGCGCGAACTGCAGCCGCTGCGCCGCCGCATCGGCATGATCTTCCAGCATTTCAACCTGCTATCGGCCAAGACCGTCGAGGACAATGTGGCGCTGCCGCTCAAGATCGAGGGCCGGCCCAGGGCCGAGCGTCTGGCGCGCGCGACTGAACTGCTGGAACTCGTCGGCCTGTCGGAGAAAGCAAAAGCCTATCCGGCCGCGCTGTCGGGCGGCCAGAAGCAGCGTGTCGGCATTGCCAGGGCGCTCGCCGCGCGCCCCGCGCTGTTGTTGTCCGACGAGGCGACCTCGGCGCTCGACCCAGAGACGACGCGATCGATCCTCGCGCTGCTCAAGGACATCAACCGGCGGCTCGGCCTCACCATCCTGCTCATCACCCACGAGATGGAGGTGATCCGCTCGATCGCCGACCGCGTCGCGGTGATCGATGCCGGGCGGATCGTCGAGGAAGGCCCTGTCTGGTCGGTCTTTGCCGATCCGAGGTCCGAGATCACCAGGAGCCTGCTCGGCGGCATCCGGCCGCAGCTGCCTGATGAGATCGCCAGCCGGCTCGCTCCGGCAGGCGGCGGCGAGACGATCCTGAGGATCGATGTCGCGGGCGAGGCCGCGCGCGGCCCGCTGCTGTCGGACCTCGCCACTGCGGTGCCGGGACCTTTTCGCCTCGTCCATGGCGGTATCGATCATGTCCAGCAGCAGCCTGTCGGCACTTTGTTCCTCGCGGTGCCCGGCAACGATGCCGATCGACTGCCGAAACTGATCGCGTTCCTGAAGGCCCGCGAGGCGCGGGTGGAGGTGCTTGGCCATGTCGCCGGTTCTGTTTGAGCTTCTCCTCCGTTCGATCTGGGAAACGGTGCTGATGACCGGTGCCTCCGGCCTCATCTCGCTGGTCTTCGGCCTGCCGCTCGGCCTGGCGCTGGTCGCCACCGATCGCGGCGGCATCGCCGAAAGCCTCTGGGTGAACCGCGCCCTCGCTGCGGTCATCAACGGCTTCCGCTCCGTTCCCTTCATCATCCTTCTGGTGGCGCTGATCCCGTTGACGCGGCTGATCGTCGGCACCTCGATCGGCACCTGGGCGGCTATCGTGCCGCTGTCGATCGCCGCCACGCCCTACTACGCGCGCATCGCCGAAGTGTCGCTGCGCGAGGTGCACCACGGCCTGATCGAGGCGGCGCGCGCCATGGGCGGCAACCGCTGGACGATCATCCGCGAGGTGCTGGTGCCGGAGGCGCTGCCGGGCATCGTCGCCGGCTTCACGGTGACCCTGGTGACGCTCGTCGGCGCCTCGGCCATGGCCGGCGCCATCGGCGCCGGCGGGCTTGGCGATCTCGCCATCCGCTACGGCTACCAGCGCTTCGAGACCAGCGTCATGGTCGCCGTGGTCATCGTCCTGATCATCCTTGTCTGCGGCATCCAGTGGGCAGGCGACCGGCTGGTCGCCAGGCTGGATCGACGCTCATGACGGAAGGGCCGGAAGTTCTTTGCCCGCCGACAGCGGAATGCAGCGCCGGCTTTGCGTCATTCGCGCCGAGATTGGATCGTGCGTTGCTTGGGCCAGGGCCGCGCGCATGGCATCGTGGGGCGGGGTCGCATAGTGCCGCGAAAGGAGCCTGACCATGGCCAGAATTATCCCCGTGCTCGATCTCGACCGCCTCGACCAGGGCGCCTCGGAACTGCGGACCTTTCTGTTCGACCTGCGCACGGCCGCGCGCGACGTCGGCTTCTTCTATCTCTCCGGCCACGGCATATCGGCTTCGGAAATCTCCGACGTGCTCGATGCCTCGCGGCGGTTCTTCGCCTTGCCGGAGGCCGACAAGCTGGCGATCGAAATGGTCAAATCCTCGCAGTTCCGCGGCTATACGCGCGCCGGCGGCGAGCTGACCAAGGGCAAGGCCGACTGGCGCGAGCAGCTCGACATCGGCGTCGAGCGGCCGACGATCGCGCAGGGGCCGGGCGTTCCGGCCTGGACGCGGCTGCAGGGGCCGAACCAGTGGCCGCACGCCCTGCCGGAGCTGAAACCGGCGCTGCTTGCCTGGCAGAGCAAGGCGACCCAGGTGGCGATCCGCCTTCTCAAGGCCTTCGCGCTCTCGCTCGACCAGGCGGAAGACGCCTTCGATGCGATCTATCGCGACGAACCCAACCACCGCATGAAGATCGTGCGCTACCCCGGCCGCGACGCCACCGGCGACGACCAGGGCGTCGGCGCGCACAAGGACGGCGGCTTCCTGACCCTGCTGCTGCAGGACGAGAACAAGGGGCTGCAGGTCGAGTACAACGGCAATTGGGTGAATGTTGACCCGATCCCGCAGACGCTGGTGGTCAACATCGGCGAATTGCTCGAACTGGCTTCGAACGGCTCTCTGCGGGCAACGGTCCATCGCGTGGTGACGCCGCCGCCCGGCGTCGAGCGCATCTCGGTGCCGTTCTTCTTCAGCGCCCGGCTCGACGCGACGATCCCGCTGCTCGACCTGCCCGAGGACCTGGCGGCGGAGGCGCGCGGTCCGGCAAGCGACCCCGACAATCCGCTGTTTCGCGACGTCGGGACCAATGTGCTGAAGAGCCGCCTGCGTTCCCACCCGGATGTGGCGCGCCGGCACTATGCCGATCTGCTGGAGGCGGCAGCGGCTGGCTGAGGCCGCGGTCCTGCTTGCGCGATATTATTTCGCGGTTCGGCTGATATTTGGAATTCTGTTCGTCGCAAACTCACCGGTCAAAGCCCACATAGGACATATCGTTCGGCGTTCTCCTCCCATTGCGCCGAACGGTGTTCCCCTCTGAAGGTTTGACCTTCATTTCTGGCCGGGCCGCATTCGCGCCCGGCCTTTTTTCTTTCGGGATGGGTGCTGTCAGGCAAAGGCGATGCGGATGGTTCCGTACGGGCCGAAATCGGCGGCTATCTGGTCGCCGTGCCGGCATTCCACCGGCCGGATGAAGGAGCCGGACAGCACCACTTCTCCGGCGGAGATGCGCATGCCGTACTGATGCAGACGGTTGGCGAGCCAGGCGATGCCTTTCGCCGGATGGTCGAGCACGCCGGCGCCAAGCCCGGTCTCCTCGACCTCTCCATTACGCGACACGATGGCGCCGATCCAGCGCAGGTCCGCCTCGCGCGGCCCGGCCGAGCGGCCACCGACGACGATGCCGGCATTGGCGGCATTGTCCGAGATGGTGTCGAAGAAGGTGCGGATCCTGCCGGTCTCCTTGTTCACCCGCTCGATGCGGGTGTCGAGGATCTCCAGCGCCGGCGTGATATGGTCGGTGGCGTCGAGCACGTCGTCGACAGACACGTCCGGACCGGCGAGCGGCGCCTTCATGACGAAGGCGATCTCGGCCTCGATGCGCGGCTGGATGAAGCGGCCGGCCGGAACCGTGCCGCCGTCCTCGAAGAACATGTCGTCGAACAGAATGCCCGAGTCTGGGATGTCGATGCTGAGCGCCGCCTGCATCGCCTTCGAGGTCAGGCCGATCTTCCAGCCCTTGATCGTCAGTCCCGACGCGGCCTTCCGCTTCACGAGCGCGGCCTGCACCCGATAGGCGTCGTCCATCGTCGCCTGCGGAAAGTCGAGGCTGAGCAGGCTGATCTGCCGGCGCTCGCGCTCGGCCTCGAACAGCCTCGCCGCGGCATCCTCGACCTGCGCATCCGTCATCATCGGCCAGCTCCTTCGTCGACCACGCCGTTGCTGAGCAGCCCTATGCCGTCGGCCTCGACCTCGATCACGTCGCCCGGCTTCAGCCAGATCGGCGGATCGAAGCGGGCGCCCGCACCGGTCGGCGTGCCGGTGACGATGACGTCGCCCGGCACCAGCGTGGTGAAGGTCGAGATGTAGGCGATGATCTTGCGGAAGGAGAAGATCATGCGGCTGGTGCGATCCTGCTGGCGGACCTCGCCATTGACGCGGGTGACAAGCGAGATGTCGGCGATCTGCGCCTCGTCGGTGAACGGCACCAGCCACGGGCCGATCGACCCGGAACGGTCGAAATTCTTGCCTTGCGTGACGTTGAACTTGGCGTGGCGCACCCAGTCGCGCAGCGTGCCTTCGTTGCACAGCGACAGCGCCGCGATGTGGTCGAGCGCATCGGCCTCGGCGATCCGCCTTCCGGCCTTGCCGATGACGATGGCGATCTCGCCTTCATAGTCGAGCTGCGGCGATTCCGGCGGCCGCACCAGCGGCACGCCATGGCCGACGAATGAACGCGCAAAGCGAATGAACAGCGACGGGTTGGAGGGCGCCGCCTGCCCGTCCTTGTATTCCTCGTTGCGGTCGGGGAAATTGACGCCGACGCAGATGATCTTTTCCGGTGCGGGGACCGGGATCTCGTAGGCGATGTCCTCAACCTTGAAGTCGGGCGCGAAGGCATCCGCCTCCTCCGCCAGCCGCAGCAAGGCGCCGGCTTCGATCACCTCGCGCAGTGTCGGCCATTGGCTGTGCCGCGCCGAAAGGTCGACGACGCCCTTGTCGGTGATCGCGCCATAGCGCGTCTTGCCGCCGACGGTGAAGGTGGCGAGGCGTGCCGCGCTCATGCTGAAACTCCACGGTCATCGCTGATGGCCAACCGGAAGCGTCGAGTTCTACGGCGCCCCCCTCTGTCCTGCCGGACATCTCCCCCACATGGGGGGAGATTGGCTGGCCGGGCGGTCGGCGCTCTTCTTGCAACGTTAAAAATTGGCGAAGGCAGAGATAGCAGCCAATCTCCCCCCTTGTGGGGGGTGAGGAGTGGTCCGCGAAGCGGACGGGAAGCCAATTGCTTGGCTTTCCGAACGACGAACGCCCGAAGCGACAGCGAAGGGCCGGGTCCGGCAGGACAGAGAGGGGGGCGACGGAACGCGAACATCTCGCAATAGCCCTTCAAGGCGCCACGATCGGCGACGCTGCCAGATCGGACGGACGCGGCTTCACACCGGCAAAGACGCTGCCTTCCTCGAACCAGCTCTTCGGCGCCGGCGCGCCCCACAGCGTCTGGCGCTGCGGGTCCTTCAGGTCCCATTTGATCGGCTCCAGATCGGGGTCGACCGTCTGGTAGTCCGAGCAATAGATCTCGATGCGGTGGTTGTCCGGGTCGCGGATATAGAGGAAGAAGGCGTTGGAGATGCCGTGCCGGCCGGGGCCGCGCTCGATGTTGGGCAGCCAGCCGGTGGTGGCCATCAGGTCGAGCAGGTCGATGATGTTGAGCGGCGTCGGCACCCAGAAGGCGACGTGATGCAGGCGCGGGCCGAGGCCGTTGGTGAAGGCGATGTCGTGCACGCCGCCCTTGCGGTGCGTCCAGGCGGCCCACAGCCTGCCGGTCTCGGCATCCTCGGTGTATTCGGTCACGCGGAAGCCGAGCTCGTTGTAGAAGGCGACCGATTGATCGACGTTCGGCGAGAAGCAGTTGAAGTGGTCGATGCGCAGCGGCTTCACGCCCTTGTAGAGCGCGTATTTCTGATGGATCGGCGGCAGCCGCTCCATCCTGGAGTAGAATTCGAGCGGAATGCCGTGCGGATCGCGGGTGCGGAAGGTGCGTGACTGGTAGGGGCGCTCCACCCATTCCACCGGCAGGCCCTTGCCCTTGAAGAAGTGCTCGGCCTTGTCGAGGTCCTCATCGGAGAAGACCTTGAAGCCGAGATCGCGCGCTTCCGCGACCGGGCCTTTCCTGAGCACGATGCAGTGATGGCCGCGTTCTTCCATCGCGCGCAGGTAGATCGCGTCGCTGGTCTCGTCGGTCACCTGCAGGCCGAGCGTGTCGGCATAGAACGCGCGGGACTTCGCCAGATCCGTGACGGCGAGCTCGACGTGGCTGAGCCGCACGATGTTGAATTCCGGGTAGAGATTGGGTTGGGGCAGGGGCATGTTGATATCTCCGGTCAGCCGCCGAGCTTCTGGATCGAGTGCGGCGCCGTGGCGAACGCGATGTTCTTGGTTTCCATGTAGAAATCGAACGACCAGTCGCCGCCGTCGCGACCGATGCCCGAGCTTTTGACGCCGCCGAACGGCGTCGGCAAATGCCGCACATTCTCGGAGTTCACCCAGATCATGCCGGCCTCGAGCGCGTCGGTGAAGCGGAAGGCACGGGTGACGTCGGAGGTCCAGAGATAGCCGGTCAGGCCGTATTGCGTGTCGTTGGCAAGCACCAGCGCCTCCGCCTCGTCCTTGAACGGGATCGCGGTCAGCACCGGTCCAAAAATCTCTTCCTGGGCGATGCGCATTGTGTTGGTGGCGCCGACAAACAGCGTCGGGCTGACATAGCAGCCACCGCCCGGCCCAGCGAACTTGTCGCCGCCGGCGGCGACGACCGCGCCTTCCGACTTGCCGATCTCGATATAGGACAGAACCTTTTCCTCATGCACCGGATGGATCAGCGGACCGACCACGGTTTCGGGGTCGAGCGGATGGCCGACCCTGATGCGTTTTGCCTTCTCCGCGACCAGCGCGGTGAACTTGTCGTAGATGCTTTCCTCGACCAGCAGGCGCGACGACGAGGTGCAGCGCTCGCCGTTGAGCGAATAGATCATGAAG
>NZ_RZOS01000919.1:0-1025 GCF_004022605.1 Mesorhizobium sp. M4B.F.Ca.ET.089.01.1.1 | reverse complement strand
GCAGAAGCGCGCCGATCGAGAACCTCACTGCGGCGAAGCTGCGCAATCGTCGACTGCTGGCGCAAATCCGTGGCTCGTTTGAGCGCGGTCCGAAAACTATCGAGGGCCTGCTGCGCCGCGTCGTGGTGAATTGCGGCAAGGGCAGCTTCCGCCTCGGCGGCTTTCAAGGCTTCGCTGTGCGATTTGGCGGCCTCGACTGCGGCTTCCGCGGCCGAGATGGCTTCCCGCCGAGTGGCGCCTTCTTCGGGGTTTTCAAGCTCAGACAGACGCGCCAACGCCATGCGCCGCTTGTCGAGCGAATCGCGCAGACCGGTGACTTCGGCGCTGAGACGCTGCTCGTCTTTCACCAGCTTGTCACGCTCGTCGAGCGCTGCCGCATAGAGACCGCCGCTCTTGGGACGCAGCGTTGACGTAACCAGGCTATAGAGTTCTTCTTCACATGCCGCGGCGATTTCGGCCATGCGTCGCCCGCCGGTCAGGGCTTCAACTTCCCCCTGAACCGAGGACAGTAGGCTTTCGCGCACGCGTTTTTCGCCGTCCTCCTCGCTTTTGCTGCGCCTTTCGATGCCGGTGACCCCTTGGCGAACCCAGAGCAATCCTGCCGGTCCTGCGCTTCCGCCATGGATTAGTTTGCCGATAAAGGCTTCGGCCTCATCGGCTTGAGCCAACAGTCGCCCGCCGTCGAGGTCAATAACGCTGGCCAGCCTGCCGCCATAAAACTGCTTGGCAAGTCGATAGCGTCCTTCTGAAGTGGTGATGTCGGCCTCCACCACCGGATTGCCCCCACTGTAAGGCCGCAACAGTCGCACGCCTTCGGGTGTGCCCGTGTGAGGCTGGAAAAAGAGTGCGTGCAGCGCTTCGAAGAAGGTTGATTTGCCGAACTCATTGACCGCGCAAAGCACGTTGACGCCGTCGCCGATGTTTTCGATGGCGACGCCTTGCCCGGCGAACCGTTTGACGTTGTGGAGCCGAAGGGCCGTAAGTTTCATGATCCCATCGCCTCGCAATAGCTGAACAACCGAACC
>NZ_RZOS01000918.1:0-1030 GCF_004022605.1 Mesorhizobium sp. M4B.F.Ca.ET.089.01.1.1 | reverse complement strand
GACAGACCTGGTGGCAGGTGTGAGTGAAGCGATCGAGCTGCGCCTTGACCGCCTCGATCACCTTGGGGTGGCGGTGGCCGGTGTTGACGACGGCGATGCCGGACGCGAAGTCGATGTAGCGGCGTCCCTCGACATCCCAGATTTCCGAGTTCTCGGCGCGATCGGCATAGATCTGCGTGGTCATGCCGACGCCGCGCGAGATCGACTGGTTCTTGCGTTCGGAAATGGCTGAATTTTTCATCTCATCCCTCATCGGGCCATCCCTCGTCGAGACTGGGCCCGTTCTCGTTTGATGCCATTGGCACCCGTTCTCGCCTTATTTAGGGTTTTCCTCAAGTCGGCACCATCGCCGGGCAATTGGGCCTGCTCGGCACGGTCGCTTGAACATAGCCGGTTCGCCCCTGCGCGCAGGACAGAGGTTTTCTTTTTTCGGAGATCGACTATCCTCGCGATTGTCCGCGGCGCCTGCCGTAGGGAGCGGCCCGCGCGGTTGAGGGAACCATGAGCAGGAACGCGACGCCTTCCGTCCGGCCGCTTCCGGTCAACGCCTTAAAACTGTTGTCTTTTCCTGGTTCCACGATGCTCGCCTGCGCCTTGGCGGCGCTGTCGCTCGCTGGGTGTCAGAAGCAGGAGGCAGCGGCAAAGAAATTGCCGATCATGGTGCGCGCCGAAACGGTCAGGATCGCCGACTACGCGCCACGGACCTCGCTGACCGGCGTGATCGCCGCGCGCACGCTGAACAACCTGTCTTTCCGGGTCGGCGGCCGGATCGCCGAGCGGCTCGTCGACGTCGGCCAGCATGTCGACAAGGACGCGGTGCTGGCCCGCATCGATCCGCAGGAGCAGGAATCCGACCTGCGCTCGGCGCAGGCCGATCTCGATGCCGCGCAGGCGCAGTTGACGCAGGCCGCCGCCGCCTTCGAGCGCCAGAAAACCTTGCTTGGCCAGGGTTTCACGACGCGGCGCGACTATGACACGGCCGATCAGACGCTGAAGGTGGCGCAAGGCAGCGTCGATGCCGCGCAGAGCG
>NZ_RZOS01000917.1:0-1031 GCF_004022605.1 Mesorhizobium sp. M4B.F.Ca.ET.089.01.1.1 | reverse complement strand
CGTGTCGCGCAACCTCGACCGCCACGCGCATGGCCTCAACCATGTCCATTGGTCATTCTTTCGCAATTCAAAACAATCTTTCTCGCGCAGCGCCCATTAACACGGAATGCAAATCTATGCATCACAGAGAGGCAGCCTTCCAATCACGGAGATCGTCATGGCAACAAATCCCAGCTGGATCCTTCGGAGCCATCCCTCGGCAATGCCCACGACTGAGAACTGGGCACTTGAAGATCGCCCTGTTCCGGAAGCGTCAGACGGAGAGCTCCTGGTCAAAACCCTTTGGCTCTCAGTGGACCCTTACATGCGTGGCCGCATCAGCCCGGCGAAGAATTACGCCGCGGGATTCAAGCTGGGCGATCTGATGCTGGGAGGCGGCGTCGGGGAAGTGATTTCATCCGGATCATCTGACTTCAGCCCGGGTCAGATCGTGATGAGCGATTATTTCGGCTGGCAGCCCTTCACCGTCGTTCCGGCGTCATCGGCAAAGCTCGTGGCCACCACTGACGCTCCGATGCAGGCCGCTCTTAGTTACCTCGGAATGCCCGGTCTCACGGCCTATTTTTCTCTGCTCAAGACCGCCCGCCCCAAGCAGGGTGAAACGGTGCTGATTTCTGCGGCGTCCGGTGCCGTCGGCCAGATCGCGGGTCAGATCGCGCGTATCAAGGGCCTTGATCCGGTTGCCGTGGCCGGCACCGATGAGAAGCTCGAATGGTGCAAGGCGCTTGGCTACCGGGCCGGCGTCAATCACCGTACTTCGGCTGACTTGGTTGCCGATGTCACTGCGGCATGCCCGAACGGGGTGGACGTGTTCATCGACAACACCGCTGGCCCCATTCACGATGCAGCCATGCTGAACCTCAACGCGTTTGGCAGGGTGGTCGTGGTCGGGACCATAGCCTTGGCTGATCGGTTCGACCAACCCGATATCGGCGTTCGCCACCTACGCAGGACGCTGATCACACGGGCACGTATTGAGGGCTTCCTTCTCGACGACCACGCGAGCGAATATGAGACCGCACTTGCCGATC
>NZ_RZOS01000916.1:0-1032 GCF_004022605.1 Mesorhizobium sp. M4B.F.Ca.ET.089.01.1.1 | reverse complement strand
CTGCAGGGCATCGCCGGCAAGGTGATGCAGGAGATCGCGGGCTTGGATGTGTTGGCCATAGAAGCATCCGCGTCCATCCCCGATTGAGAAAGGCGAATCTAAACTGGATATCGGGTTTGGGAACGAGGGCAAGCTGCCCTTTGTTACGGATGATCCGTCAAAGGCGGAACGCAACGCCAAGAAGCCGCCGCGCTGAACCCCCTCGCCCGGCCGGGTCATCAGATTGCTATGCAGCCTCCGGTTTTTGAGCCAAGCTGTGCGGGCAATGAAAGCCTGCCCGTGACAGACCGCGAAATCCACCTCTACCTCGATGACAGCGGCAGCCGAGAGCCGGACCGAGAGCCAAAAGAGAAGCGCCGCGACGAGATGGATTATTTCGCCCTCGGCGGGATCCTCATCAACGAGGAAGATGTCGATGAGCTCTACAGTCGCCACAAGGCCTTTTGCCAGCAACACGGCATAACGTACCCCCTACACTCCTGGGCGATCAGGGGCGGGCGCGGCGACTTCGGCTGGCTGAAGAAGCCTGAGGCTGCCTACGAGTTCCTGGGTGACCTGGAACGGATGCTGCTCTCCCTGCCCGTCATTGGGATTGCCGCAGTCATCGACCGCCCGGGCTATGTGGCCCGCTACCGCGACCGGTATCAGGATCAACTTTGGTTCATGTGCAAGACCGCCTACTGCATCCTGATCGAGCGCGCCGCTAAATACGCCCGCAGCCAGGACTGCAAGCTGCGCGTGTTCTTCGAACGTGCCGGCAAGGCGGAGGACCGTGATCTGGTGGCCTATATGCGCATCCTGAAGACGCAGGGCATGCCGTTCGACGGCGCCAACTCGGCCGGCTACGGGTCGTTGACCGCAGAAGAGTTCAAGGACATCGTGCGAGGTGAGCCCCGCGGCAGGACCAAAGCCACACCGATGCTGCAGATCGCCGATCTCTACCTCTATCCGATGGCCAAGGGCGGATATGACCCGTCCTACCGGCCCTATAGGGCCGGTAGGACGGGTCATATCCGCCCTTGGCCATCGGAT
>NZ_RZOS01000915.1:0-1036 GCF_004022605.1 Mesorhizobium sp. M4B.F.Ca.ET.089.01.1.1 | reverse complement strand
GGTCTGCACGACGCCGAGGTCGTCGAGCTTGATCCGCACGTCGTCGGCGAGCAAATCCGACAGCTCCGTTCGATCGGCGACGAGCAGCGCCGAATACCAGCGATCGATCAGCGCGCCGTCATCGGCGCGGGCGGCGAGCGCCGAAAAGAGCAGCGCGGCGGCTATCGCGGGTCCCCGGAAAACGATCCGCATCGCCGGCCTCACCCCAGATCCGGCCGCTCGAAATCGCCGGTCTCCTTGTTCATCACCCAAAGTTCGCCGGTCGAGATGTCGAACCAGGCGCCATGCAGCGACAATCTGCCCTTGCCTTCGAGGATGGAAACGCAGGGGAAGGTGCGGAGGTTGGCGATCGAATAGCGGATCGAGATGCGCTCCAGGGCGGTCTGGCGCTCGGTCGCCGTCATGAAGGTGCTGGACGAGACGGTCTCGGCGGCGGGCGCGATCAGGCTCATCCACTTGCCGATGAAGTCGCCGGGCGAGAGCGGCGCCGAGTTGGGGTCGAGGGCGGCACGGATGCCGCCGCAGCGGCCATGGCCCATCACCACGATGTTCTTGACCTTAAGGCTTTGCACGGCGAATTCGAGCGCGGCCGAGGTCGAATGGAACTCGCCGTCCGGCGCGTAGGGCGGCACCAGATTGCCGACATTGCGCAGCACGAACAGCTCGCCCGGTCCGGCGTCGAAGATCGCCTCCGGGGCGGAGCGGGAGTCGCAGCAGGCGACGATCATCGTCTCGGGCGCCTGGCCTTCGCGCGCCAGCGAGCGGTAGCGCCCACTTTCGGCGAGGTAGCGGCCGTTCATGAAATTGCGATAGCCGTTGAGGAGATGCTCAGGAAGATGGGGCATGGGCGGCTAAGGCCTTTCCGGGGGCTGGAGGCAGCTGCACAGTTCAATCCGGAAGCCCTCTAACGGCAAATGCCGGTCGCGAGCAATGCCGAATTGCGGATGGCTCCGTCGCAATCGCGATGCGGCGCGCATGGCCGGTCATGCCCAGATGGCTACGGGAATGCCGAAACGGTCGGTCAGCGGCGGGTCCC
>NZ_RZOS01000914.1:0-1041 GCF_004022605.1 Mesorhizobium sp. M4B.F.Ca.ET.089.01.1.1 | reverse complement strand
GCGTTGCAAGGACCCTTGCCGCCGGCCTTGCCGGCCTCGCCGACGCGGAACGTCGCCTGCGGCTGCGAAATCACGCCGATGCCGTCGATATATTCGATCAGCCAGCTCTGGCCGAGCAGCGCGTCGGCCGGCGCATCGCTCGACGCCACCATCTTCAGCATGATGCTTTGCGGCCTGTCGCTCAGCGGATCGACCCGGTGGCGCGTGTCGGTGGTGAAGAGCAGCTTGTCGTCGACGGTGATGCGCGCCTGCAGCGCATAGGTCATGTTCGGCCGGATCACCTGCGGGTCGAAGCCGATCTCGAACCTGATCGGCACCTGACCGGCGGGCGCAACCTTGCGCTCGCCGATGATGGCTGCCGGCGCATCGGCCAGCGACACGTCCGCAAGCTGGACGGAGAGCACGGCATTGGGCGGCAGCGCGATGCGCTCGCGGTACGTCGCCTCGCCCTGCAGTGTCTTCTCGGCGGCATCGGAAAGTTCCGGCACTGCAAGCACGCCGACGACCAAGGGCACCAGGCCGAAGATGAAGAATTCCGCGATCCTGTCCAGCATGACCCAGCTCCCCTAGGTTGCGCCAGCAAGGGGAAGAATCCTTCAGGATTGCGGTCAATGCATGGCCACGGGGCGGATTTAATCGGCCGGCTTGGTCGTCCAGCGGCTGGCCGCCTCGTCGTCGGCCTCCTTGGCCTCGACCCAGCCGCCCTCGGAGCCGTCGGCATGATGCTCCTTCTTCCAGAAGGGAGCGCGCGACTTGAGGTAATCCATGAGGAAATTCGCCGCCTCGAATGCCGCATGGCGGTGGGCTGAGGCAGCCACCACCAGCACAATGTTCTCGCCGGGCGCGATCCTGCCGTGACGATGGATGACGGTCAGCCCCTGCAACGGCCAACGTTCGATCGCCTCGGCGGCGATGCGGCCGATCTCGGCCTCGGCCATGCCGGGATAGTGCTCGAGCTCGAGCGCCGAAAGCGCCCCCTGCTCGTCGCGGCAAAGGCCGGAGAAGGTGACCACGGCGCCGATGTCGGCACGCCCCTTGGTC
>NZ_RZOS01000913.1:0-1047 GCF_004022605.1 Mesorhizobium sp. M4B.F.Ca.ET.089.01.1.1 | reverse complement strand
GACCAACGGGCTGACCCGCCGCGAGGAAGAGCCTGCGCGGCTGCAGCCGGCGCAGCCGCGCGAGCCGAAACTGCGCCAGGCGGCACCGGAAGTGCGCCGTCTCGCCAGCCAGGACCCGCAGCTCTACGCGCCGCGCCGCGGCCAGCTTGACGACCAGGGCCGGCTGACGCCGCAGAGCCGGGCCGTGCAGGAAGACGACCAGCTGGAGATTCCGGCGTTCCTGCGGCGCCAGGCCAACTGACCGTTAACGGTTCGTAACAGTTGTTAACAGGCAGACAAGCGATTGTTTGCCTGTTAACGTATAAAGAGATGTAAAAACAAGGTGTTGCGAGCGTCTCTTCGCACCGGATCGCGGTTACAGTGGGTAAGAAACCGTGATTTGGACTCTCCCAGCCGGACCACTATCTTCGCCCGGAGCACTATCGGCTTGCCGGGATTCGGGGAGTTGGCCCAGCCTGCCGATCATATCAAGAGCCGCACGGCCTTGTTTATTTTGCCGCATCTATGCGCACACCGGGTGATCCATCCGGCAGCAGAATACGCCAAGAACCGATGAAGCGGACGCAGGCAGTATGGGCCATGGGGTTTGTCTTGCACGACTATCAGACGACACTTAAATCGCGCGCGACGCTGACCGGCACCGGCGTTCACAGCGGCAAGCCGGTCACCGTCAATTTCCTGCCAGCGGATGCCGATACCGGCATCGTCTTCCAGCTTTCCAATGGCGGCGAGAGCCGCGAGTTCCACGCGCTGGTCTCCGAAGTCGGCGCGACCGACCTCTGCACCATGCTCGGCGACCCGGCCGGCGAGCACATCGGCACCGTCGAACATCTCATGGCCGCGGTTTTCGGGCTCGGCGTCGATAATCTCGTCATCGAGATCGACGGCCGTGAGGTTCCGATCCTCGACGGCAGCGCCGTGCCCTTCGTCGAGGCCTTCGACCAGGCGGGTATCGAGATGCTGCCGGTCAAACGCCGCTATATCAGGGTGGTCAAGCCGGTGCGCATTGAGAACGGCGCCTCCTGGGCCGAGTTCAGGCCCTATGAC
>NZ_RZOS01000912.1:0-1050 GCF_004022605.1 Mesorhizobium sp. M4B.F.Ca.ET.089.01.1.1 | reverse complement strand
TCTATGGGGCACGTATTCATGAAGTAAAGGTCGATTTCCTGCGTGCCGAAATCGCTCACCACATCTTGGTCTTCGAGGGCAAGGCCGGGGACCGCTCGGAATATAGTCGCAATAAGTGTCTCTAGTCGCTTGCCTTTGCGATGCGCCTCCTCTGTTTCTTCCCGAATAGCATTGATCTCCAGGGCGATGTGGGCTCGATCAAGCGGCGCCATCTGCCGTCCTTGTGCCAAAGGCGGCGCGTTGCCGACGCTGGGAAACATCCACAACGAACGTGCCACGCTCGATTAGTTTGATCAGCGTTTCTGCCGCGTAAGCGAGCACGCGCGGAGTCTCAGACAGGACGGGAGGCTTATGCGGTCGGTCATGGTCGAAAACCACCAGCGCGAGTTGGGCACTGGTACTGCCGATCCACCTGTCGAGCTTTTTGATGGTGTGTTCGAGGTTTTTCACGACGCTTCCGGTTCCACCGCCAAATATCTTGCACTCGACAAGAACAGGTCCGCCTACCTCATACGCTAGTTCGTTCAACCAAAGGACGAGATCGGCCTCTCTTTGACTGGCCTCCACGTTTTGGTGGTCCGTGAAAGTTACCTCACCCCCTGCCTGGCGAAAGATATCCGCCACCAACTCTTCAAATTGGAACCCCCGGCGAGCGCCCTTGATCAACCGCACTGTTTGCAGCCGCTCCCTAGCCCATTCTAAGTCTTGGATGGAACGAACTGGTGAATCGTTGCGCTGATCATCTTCGAGTGACCCAAGAGTAGCTGTCAGTCGAATGAATCGATCAATGTCGTTGGCTATTTCGGGAAGTTGGCCGAGGCTAGACACGCGGATGAATTCAACGCCCCGAAAGTCTAAAAGCGATGCCAAGTCGGGAACCTTCTCACCGATGCCAAGCATGAGGATGGGCTTCCCGAGGGCATGCGCCATACCCAGCTCGAAGGTAACGCTTGGAGATAGGAACTGAGAGACGACTGCAACGACAAAGTCTACGTCGGAGAGGTGCCCTCGCAGTTCGTTCGCGACGATCTTTCCCGTCAGTTCGTATGT
>NZ_RZOS01000911.1:0-1050 GCF_004022605.1 Mesorhizobium sp. M4B.F.Ca.ET.089.01.1.1 | reverse complement strand
GAACGCGGCCGCAGCGGCATCCGCCTTCGGCGGGCAGGTTGAGGCTTGGCATGGTGGGGCCTCCCCGGGTTGGTTGAAGGGCGCCTCCCTTCTCCCTTCCGGGAGAGGGTTCAGCGTCCGCTCAACGTCGCCGCCGTCGCCAGCTTCGCGCCGGCCTCTTCGAAAGCCGCGTTGTGGCGGGCGATGATCGCTGCGGCGCTCTCGGCAGGCGTATCCAGCGTCGAGTGCGCGTCGGACACCACGGTGACGCCGAGACCTCGCTCCATAGCGCCCTTCAGGGTCGCCGCGACGCAGAAGTCGCTCTGGGCGCCGAGCAGGATGACAGCGCCGGCGCCCTGGCCGGCCACCCACTCACCAAGCGCCTCGTTGGAGAAGGCATCGCCGACACGCTTGCCGAAGGTCGGCTCGTCATCGGCCTGGCCGAGCTCCGGCCATACCGGCCAGCCGCTCGCGCCCGGCGCCAGCGGATCGCCTTGCGGGCCGTCATGGCGGATGAAGGCGACCTTGCGGCCGGATTCTCGCGCCCAGTCGATCACCGCGCGGGCACGGGCGACAATGCCCTCCGCGTCATGGATCGGCGGCTCGAAGCGGCCGTCGAACATGCCGGTCTGGAGATCGATGACAATGAGCGGGGCAAGGCTGGATTCTGGCATGGGCGGGAAGATAGCGTGGGTGGAGGGTGGGTCAAGGATGGATGCTTCACCCGAAGGCGGAGATTGGCGAAAGCGGCGATGACAAATGATCTCCCCCCTTGTGGGGGAGATGCCCGGCAGGGCAGAGGGGGGCGCGAAAGATCGCGGCCTTCGATCACTTGTTCCTCAGAACCCTAAATCGTGCGCCGTAAGATTAGCTGAGAAGTCGGCGGGGCAGCGCCCCCCTCTGGCCTGCCGGCCATCTCCCCCACAAGGGGGGAGATTGGCAGCTTCACCCCCTCACCCGATCCCGCCCGCCACAGAATAGGAGCCAGCGCTGCGCCCATCCGGCAGCCGCACCACGGCCGTGACGATCGACCCATAAGCGCCGCGCCAGACGCTGTGGATGCCCTGATGC
>NZ_RZOS01000910.1:0-1051 GCF_004022605.1 Mesorhizobium sp. M4B.F.Ca.ET.089.01.1.1 | reverse complement strand
CTTGCGCAGATCACGCATGTTCGGAAGACGCACGCGGTCAAGCTGGCCGTCGGTGAGGTCGCGGACTTCCTCGACCGTGCGGATGCCGGCGGTACGCAGCACTTCGGCCTGCTCGGGAGTGACGCCAGACCAGGCGGCGAGCGCGGTCCCGTTGAGAGGGATTTCCTGCCCGCTTTTGAATGCGGCATAGGCCGGCTCGATCTGGTTCCAGCGGGCCGTCATGAAACGCAGCTTCTCGCCGTCCTGGTCCTCCCCCATCAGCGACGGGTCGGGAAGCAGATGGCGGACGCGCTCGGTGGTGCGCGTGTTCAGCGGCGAATGCGATGGCGAATAGGTCACCCAATCCTCGGGCTGAAGCTCAAGGATGCGCCGGCCGCTGGCATCGAGCTTGTAGCCTTTGATGTCGCACTTCTCCTTCACCGGATCGCCCTTGACCGGCAACTTCTCGTAGCTCTGCTTGAACCCAATCACGCGGATAAGGGGCTGCGCTTCGCTCATTTTTTCGGCTCCTGAAAACGTTGTGGGCGCCAGCGGAGCCCTACTGGTTGCTCACTGCGACGATGCCGGGAAACTCGGCGTGCAGCGCCGCCCACTCGGCTTCAGACAGCTTTTCGGCATTGGCGAGGTTGATCGCGTTGCGGTGCTCGCCGCCGTTCCAAAGCTTGCGGAATTTCGGGAAGATGCCGGCCTGGGTATCGACGGCGACGGCGGGGGCTTCGTTCTTGTCGGCCATCTCTGGCACTCCTTTGCGAGAGGAAAGGCAGGCGGGCCGTTACAGCCCGCCCGAGGTGCGGTCAGTACGGGAACGCGCACATGATGATCTTCGCCGAGGCGTCGATCGCGTAGGCGCAAACCGTGTCGGTCACGGCGGCGGCCACCTTCAGGGTGCCGTCGGTGGTGGCCGAGAGGATCAGCGCGTTGCCATCGCCGCCCGAGACGAGCGCCGTGGTGACGGTTGCCGGGCCTTTGACCTGGATCCAGCCGTACTCGCCGTTGCCAGGAGCACCGGCGAGTACGGCCGGATCCAGGTCAAAGGGCCGGCAACCGGCAC
>NZ_RZOS01000090.1:0-16814 GCF_004022605.1 Mesorhizobium sp. M4B.F.Ca.ET.089.01.1.1 | reverse complement strand
CGTTACGGCTATGATGCGCCGATGTTCGGCTACAACGCGATCCTGGAAGTTTCACCGGCTGGTTTCGTCCTCGATTACCCAGGCCTGTGGCGAAGCGCGGCGCGGCTGGAATGAGGATCGGCGTCCCAGCACGCCAGGAATCCGCCGGCAGCGGGATCAAGGTCAGACGGCGAGCGCCACCGCCAGATGCTTCATGTCGACGCTGGCGGGATCGATGGCCCGCATCGCCTGGCAATCGCCGATCTCGGCCATGATCCGACCGGCGGCGGCAAGCGCCTGCTCGCGGCTCTGCCAGCGCACCAGATCGACCCAGCCGCCGTCGTCCTGCCTGGCCAGGCAGCGGCTGAGGAAACCGGGCTGCCGCGCCAGCCAGTCGCTGAGCAGGCCGTTGCCGGCGACAAAGCCTGCTTCGGTTCCGGGCTTCAGCCGGAAGGTGACGATTTCCAGGGTCTCGGCCATCTATCCTCCTCGTTGTCGGGCTTCCAGGCTCATCTATCGCATGACCTGGTGCTCAAATCTGTCAGCAACCCCGATATTTTCAGCGCGAATCGTTGTTGCGCGCCATCGCTTGCGAAATCCTGATCATTTGGCTAAGGAGGCCGCGCATTCAGCACCCGGCCTTGGCCGGCGTGTTTTTCGGCCCCACGGCCCAGCATCCAGTCAAAGGCATTTCGTTTCCATGGCGCGCATCGTGATGAAATTCGGCGGAACCTCCGTCGCCGACATCGCCCGCATCCGCAACGTGGCGCGCCATGTCAAACGCGAGGTCGACGCCGGCCATGAGGTCGCGGTCGTGGTCTCGGCGATGGCCGGCAAGACCAATGAACTGGTCGGCTGGACGCGCGAGGCCTCGCCGATGCACGACGCGCGCGAATATGACGCCGTGGTCGCCTCCGGCGAGCAGGTCACGGCCGGTCTCCTGGCGATCACGCTGCAGAACATGGGCGTTCATGCCCGCTCCTGGCAGGGCTGGCAGATCCCGATCAAGACCGACAACGCGCATGGCGCGGCGCGCATTCTCGACATCGACGGCGGCTTCCTGATCAAGCGCTTCGGCGAGGGCCAGGTGGCCGTCATCGCCGGGTTCCAGGGCATCGGCCCGGACAACCGCATCGCAACGCTCGGCCGCGGCGGCTCCGACACCAGCGCCGTGGCGATCGCGGCGGCGGTCAAGGCCGACCGCTGCGACATCTATACCGATGTCGACGGCGTCTACACCACCGATCCGCGCATCGAGCCGAAGGCGCGGCGGCTGGCCAAGATTTCCTTCGAGGAAATGCTCGAAATGGCCTCGCTCGGCGCCAAGGTGCTGCAGGTGCGCTCGGTCGAGCTTGCCATGGTGCACAGGGTGCGTACCTTCGTGCGGTCGTCCTTCGACGATCCCGACGCGCCCGGAATGGGGGATTTGCTCAATCCGCCCGGAACGCTTATTTGCGACGAGGAAGAGATCGTGGAACAGCAGGTCGTCACCGGAATTGCCTACGCCAAGGACGAGGCGCAGATTTCGCTGCGCCGCGTCGGCGATCGTCCCGGCGTTGCCGCCGGCATCTTCGGGCCGCTGGCCGAAGCCAACATCAATGTCGACATGATCGTCCAGAACATCTCCGAGGACGGCAAGTTCACCGACATGACCTTCACGGTGCCGTCGGGCGACGTCGACAAGGCGCTTGCGGTGCTGGAGCGCCTGAAAGCCGATGTCGGCTATGACGTGGTGCAGTCGGAAGCCGGCATGTCGAAGGTGTCGGTCATCGGCATCGGCATGCGCAGCCACGCGGGTGTCGCCGCCACCGCCTTCAAGGCGCTGGCCGACAAGGCGATCAATATCCGGGCCATCACCACTTCCGAGATCAAGATTTCGATACTGATCGACGGTCCGTATACCGAATTGGCGGTTCGCACTTTGCATTCCGTCTACGGTCTGGATAAGCAATAGCAAGACTGAATCAGTTGTTGCGTGAGTGCCGGGCGCGGCGGAAACTGCGCCGGCAAGGACTCTATTGGAGAAGAAGCCGCGATGCGTGATACGGCCAGTGGCCCGCGCGTTCTGCTGAAGCGGCTCCGCGAGCTCATGCAGGAGCCGCTGGAGCCGCAGGAGCGGCTCGACCGCATCGTGCGCGACATCGCCTCCAACATGGTCGCCGAGGTGTGCTCGCTCTATGTGCTGCGCGCCGATTCGGTGCTCGAGCTCTACGCCACCGAAGGTCTCAATCCGAACGCCGTCCACCTGGCGCAGTTGCGGCTCGGCCAAGGTCTCGTCGGCACCATCGCCGCCAGCGCACGGCCGCTCAACCTCTCCAACGCGCAGGAGCATCCGGCCTTCGCCTACCTGCCGGAGACCGGCGAAGAGATCTACAACTCCTTCCTCGGGGTGCCAGTGCTCAGGGCGGGGCGGACGCTTGGCGTGCTCGTGGTGCAGAACAAGACCATGCGCCACTACCGCGACGATGAAGTCGAGGCTCTGGAAACGACGGCAATGGTCATCGCCGAGATGATCGCCACCGGCGATCTCGCCAGGCTGACCCGCCCGGGTCTGGAGCTCGACCTGCGCCGCCCGGTCAGCTTCACCGGCCTCTCGTTCAACGAAGGCGTCGGGCTCGGCCATGTCGTGCTGCACGAGCCGCGCATCGTCGTCACCAATCTGTTCAACGAGGACAGCGAGGAGGAAGTCCGCCGGCTGCAGGCCTCGCTCGGCTCGCTGAGGCTGTCCATCGACGACATGCTGGAGCGCCGCGAGGTCGCCTTCGAGGGCGAGCACCGCGAGGTGCTCGAGGCCTACCGCATGTTCGCCAACGACAGCGGCTGGGTGCGCCGGCTGGAGGAAGCGATCCGCAACGGCCTGACGGCGGAAGCGGCGGTGGAGAAGGTGCAGAGCGACATGCGCGCCCGCATGCTGCACATGACCGACCCCTATCTGCGCGAGCGGATGAGCGATTTCGACGACCTTGCCAACCGCCTGCTGCGCCAGCTGATGGGGCGCGGGCCGGAGGATGTCGCGGCGTCGCTGCCGAAGGATGCCATCCTCGTCGCCCGTTCGATGGGCGCCGCCGAGCTGCTCGACTATCCGCGCGACAAGCTGCGCGGCGTGGTGCTGGAGGATGGGGCGGCGACCAGCCACGTCGTCATCGTGGCGCGCGCCATGGGCATTCCCGTCGCCGGGCAGATGAAGGGCGCCGTTTCGATGGCGGAAAACGGCGATGCCATCATCGTCGACGGCGAAGAGGGCACGATCCATCTCAGGCCGCAGCCCGACCTCGAGGCCGCCTATGCCGAGAAGGTGCGCTTCCGCGCCCGCCGGCAGGAGGTCTATCGCGAGCTGCGCAAGAAGCCGTCGGTGACCAAGGACGGTGTTGCGGTCGACCTCCTGATGAACGCCGGCCTCGCCGTCGACCTGCCGCAGCTTGCCGAGTCTGGCGCGGCCGGCATCGGCCTGTTCCGCACCGAGCTGCAATTCATGGTCGCCTCGACCTTCCCGCGCGCCGAAGCGCAGGAGCGGCTCTACCGCGACGTGCTCGAAGCGGCGCGCGGCAAGCCGGTGACCTTCCGCACCATCGACATCGGCGGCGACAAGGTGCTGCCCTACTTCAAGGGCGCGCTGCAGGAGGAGAACCCGGCGCTTGGCTGGCGGGCGATCCGGCTCACCCTCGACCGCCCGGGCCTGCTGAGGACGCAGATCCGCGCCTTGCTGAAAGCGTGCGGCGGCCGCGAGCTGAAGCTGATGCTGCCGATGGTGACGGAGCTCGGCGAGATCGCCCAGGCGCGCGAGATCATCGATCGCGAGGTCAGGCATCTGTCGCGCTTTGCCCACCACCTGCCGACCAGCCTGAAGCTCGGCGCGATGCTCGAAGTGCCGTCGCTGCTGTTCCAGCTCGACGAGCTGATGAAGGCGGTCGACTTCGTCTCGGTCGGCTCCAACGACCTGTTCCAGTTCGTCATGGCGGTCGATCGCGGCAACACGCAATTGTCCGACCGTTTCGACACGCTGTCGGCGCCGTTCCTGCGGGTGCTGAAGCAGATCGCCGATGCCGGCGCCCGCAACCACACGCCGGTGACGCTGTGCGGGGAACTCGCCGGAAAACCGATATCGGCGATGGCGCTGATCGGCCTCGGCTTCCGCTCGATCTCGATGTCGCCGGCCTCGATCGGCCCGGTCAAGGCGATGCTGACGGAACTGCCGCTCGACGAATTGCAGGCCTTCTTCGCCGACAATCTGATGGCGCCGGCGCAAGGGCTGCCGATGCGGGCGCTGCTGCAGGCCTTTGCCGACGACCGCTCCATTCCGCTATAGAATCCGCCATGATCAACCTGCCGCGCGACCGCATGGATCAAGTCGTCAAGCGTTTCGAGATGCTCGAAGCGCAGATGTCGGCCGGCCCGGCGCCGGATGCCTATGTGAAGATGGCATCTGAATATGCCGAGTTGCAGGACATGGTGGCCAAGGTCAGGGAATTGCGCTCGGCCGAGCACGAGCAGGCCGACCTCGAAGCGATGCTCGCCGACAAGGGCACCGATGCCGAGATGCGGGCGCTCGCCGAGGCGGATCTGCCAGGGGTGGAGGAGCGCATCGAGGCGCTGCAGAAGGATATCCAGATCCTGCTTCTGCCCAAGGATGCCGCCGACGACAAGAATGCCATCCTCGAAATCCGCGCCGGCACCGGTGGCGATGAAGCCGCTCTTTTCGCCGGCGACCTGTTTCGCATGTATGAGCGCTATGCCGCCGAACGCGGCTGGCGGTTCGAGACAGTGTCGGCCAGCGACGGCGATGCCGGCGGTTTCAAGGAAATCATCGCTACGGTCTCGGGCAAGGGCGTGTTCGCGCACCTGAAGTTCGAATCCGGCGTACATCGCGTGCAGCGCGTGCCGGCGACCGAGGCCAGCGGGCGCATCCACACCTCCGCTGCGACCGTCGCCGTGCTTCCGGAGGCCGAAGAGGTCGACATCGAAATCCGCGCCGAAGACATCCGCATCGACACGATGCGGGCCTCGGGTTCAGGCGGCCAGCACGTCAACACCACCGATTCGGCCGTCCGCATCACCCATTTGCCGACCGGCATCATGGTGGTGCAGGCGGAGAAATCGCAGCACCAGAACCGGGCGAAGGCCATGCAGATCCTGCGCGCTCGGCTCTATGATATGGAGCGCAGCAAGGCGGACGAGGAGCGTTCGGAATCGCGCAAGTCGCAGGTCGGCTCGGGCGACCGCTCGGAGCGCATCCGCACCTACAACTTTCCGCAAGGGCGCCTCACCGACCATCGCATCAACCTCACCCTCTACAAGCTCGACCGGGTGATGATGGGCGAGCTCGACGAGGTCGTCGATGCGCTGATCGCCGACCACCAGTCGAAGCTGCTCGCCGACATCGGCCTCGATGGCTGACATTTTGCCCGGCACGCTCGGGCCGCTGCTGCGGGAGGCGCGTCATCGTCTTGCCGCCGCCGGCGTGGCCGATCCGGCGCTGGATGCCTGGCTGCTGGTCGAGCATTTTTCCGGAACGACCCGCACCCAGGCCATCGCCGAGCCGTCGCAAACGGTGCGGGAGGACGCGATTGCGGCAATCGATGTGGCCCTGCGACGGCGCGTCGCAGGCGAGCCGGTTCACCGTATCCTCGGGTTTCGCGAGTTCTACGGCCTGCGGCTTGGGCTTTCACCCGAAACGCTGGAGCCGCGGCCCGACACCGAGACGTTGGTCGAGGCGATCCTACCCTTCGCCAGGGCGACAGCGGAGCGGCTTGGCGAATGCCGCATCCTCGATCTCGGCACCGGTACCGGCGCCATCGCGCTGGCCCTGCTCAGCGCCGTTCCCGGCGCTGTCGCCACTGGTGTCGACATTGCCGCGGGCGCGCTTGCCACCGCCATGCGCAATGCCTGCGAACTGGGCCTGGCCGACAGGTTCGAAACGCTTGAATCCGACTGGTTTGCAAAAGTTTCCGGCCGGTACCATGTAATTGCCGCAAACCCTCCCTATATACCCAGTCGAGACATAGGAAATCTGCAGGACGAGGTCCGCGATTTCGATCCGCATCTGGCCCTTGATGGCGGCGCGGACGGTCTTGGTCCCTACCGGATCATCGCCGCTGAGGCGACAAGGTTTCTGGAAGCCGAATGCAGGGTTGCGGTCGAGATCGGCCACACGCAACGGAACGAAGTCACGGACATCTTCTTGGCAGCCGGCTACCGGTTGTCCGGTATGTTCTGCGACCTCGGCGGAAACGACAGGGTTCTGGTGTTCGAACGCGCAAACCCCTGATGCAGTGCGAAATAGGGCTTGGCAATGCCCGGGAATGCAGCTAGGGTCGAAGTAACCGGATGAGACGAAGCAGGCAGTGCTCTTAGCGATTCGGTTTTCCTTGGAAATAGCTGCCTTCTTGCGCAATCGACGCCAATGCTTCGTGCGGGAATCGTCCGGCAAGTGATGTAACCGGAACAGGATGGCACGTGGCGCCAACGCAATTGATGCGGGCGAACGCCGGTGAAGAAACGAAACGGCTGGCTGCATGAGCGCCTCCGTTCGTAAAAAAGTTTTCGAAAATTTCACACTGAAGAGAGTCGAATGAGGCCACAACAGCAGAACAGGCGCATGCGCGGTCGCAACAACAATGGCGGCGGCGGTGGCAACAACAACAACCGCAAGGGCCCCAATCCCCTGACGCGCAACTACGAGAGCAACGGCCCGGACGTGAAGATCCGCGGATCGGCTCAGCAGATCGCCGAAAAATACGCCGCACTCGCCCGTGACGCGCAAAGCTCCGGCGACCGGGTGATGGCGGAGAACTACCTCCAGCACGCCGAGCACTACAATCGCATCATTGCCGCCGCGCAGGCGCAGATGCCGATCCAGAACGTCCAGCAGAACCGCGACGATTTCGACGACGATGCGGACGAGGATCGCGACGAGTTCGACAACAACATCGGCAACAGCAATACCGCGGAAGCCCCGGCTGCGCAGGCCAACCATGGCGGCGGGCCGCAGCCGGTGATCGAAGGCGAACTGGCCTTCAACCAGGACAACGGCAGCCGCGATGGCGGTGGGCGCGACGGCCGTGACAATGGCCAGCGCGACAACAATGGCGGGCGCCACCGCGACCGCCCCCCGAACGGCGGCTACGGCCAGAACGGCCAGCGCGGTGATTATAACCAGCGCGGCGAAAATGGCGGCCAGCGCTTCGACCAGAACCGCCGCAACGAGGCGCCGGCGCAGCCGGAAAGCGCCTCCCCGGCGGAGCCGGCCGTCGCGGCCGAGCAGGCACCTTTGTTCGACAGTTTTTCGCCGGCGGCTCTCGCTGCCCAGGCAGAGCGCAACGAAGCGGCCTCCGACAATGGCGGCTCGCGCCGCCAGCGCCGTCCGCGCCGTGCACGCGGCAATGCCGACGAAACCGGTGCCGACCAGGCCGATAGCCAGGTGGAAACCGGCAGCGACAATGCCGGTGCCGAAGCGGTGAATGCCGCCCCTGTCGAAGGCAATGCCGCACCGGCCGAGGACAATCCGGCGCCGGCCGACGGCGCCTCCAGCGATCCGGTTGCTGCCGACGTCAACAACTGAACGGGTCCGGTTTTCAGGTCATCAAGCGGCGGAGAGAAATCTCCGCCGTTTTCGTTTTGCGCGGCGCTGGAATAATATGCATCCCGCGCCGCCTGGACGCCTTGAGAGCCCTGTGCCCCTTCACCATATCTCGCGTGAACAGGATCCGGCTCGAATGAGCGGGTCCGTCACCGCAATCTGATCCGGTGCCGAAAAGCGGGCCGGTGATGGAAGGAGACAGATATGAATCTTGAAAAATATTCGGAGCGCGTGCGCGGCTTCATCCAGTCCGCCCAGACCATGGCGCTCTCGCGCAACCACCAGCAATTCACGCCCGAACATATGCTGAAGGTGCTCGTCGATGACGACGAGGGCCTGGCCGCGTCGCTGATCGAGCGTGCCGGCGGCAATGCCCGCGACGTCAAGCTGGGCGTCGAGGCGGCGCTCGAGGCGATGCCCAGGGTGGAAGGCGGCAACGGCCAGCTTTACCTGGCGCAGCCTCTGGCCAAGGTGTTCTCGACCGCCGAGGACCTGGCCAAGAAGGCGGGCGACAGTTTCGTCACCGTCGAACGGCTGCTGCAGGCGCTCGCCATGGAGAAGTCGGCCAAGACCGCCGACATCCTGTCCAAGGCCGGCGTCACCGCGCAGGCGCTGAACCAGGTCATCAACGATGTCCGCAAGGGCCGCACCGCCGATTCGGCGAGCGCCGAGCAGGGCTATGATGCGCTGAAGAAGTACGCGCGGGATCTGACGGCCGACGCTCGCGCCGGCAAGCTGGATCCGGTCATCGGCCGCGACGACGAGATTCGCCGCACCATCCAGGTGCTGTCGCGCCGTACCAAGAACAATCCGGTGCTGATCGGCGAGCCTGGCGTCGGCAAGACGGCGATCGCCGAGGGCCTGGCGCTGCGCATCGTCAATGGCGACGTGCCGGAATCGCTAAAGGACAAGCAACTGATGGCGCTCGACATGGGCGCGCTGATCGCCGGCGCCAAATATCGCGGCGAGTTCGAGGAGCGGCTGAAAGCCGTGCTCAACGAGGTCACGGCCGCCGCCGGCGGCATCATCCTGTTCATCGACGAGATGCACACGCTGGTCGGCGCCGGCAAGGCGGACGGCGCCATGGATGCGTCCAACCTTCTGAAGCCGGCGCTGGCGCGCGGCGAGCTGCACTGCGTCGGCGCGACCACGCTCGACGAGTACCGCAAGCATGTCGAGAAGGACCCGGCGCTGGCCCGCCGATTCCAGCCGGTGTTCGTCAACGAGCCGACGGTGGAGGACACGGTCTCGATCCTGCGCGGACTGAAGGAGAAGTACGAGCAGCACCACAAGGTGCGCATCTCCGATTCGGCGCTGGTCTCGGCGGCGACGCTGTCGAACCGCTATATCGCCGACCGCTTCCTGCCGGACAAGGCGATCGACCTTGTCGACGAGGCCGCCTCGCGGCTGCGAATGCAGGTCGATTCGAAGCCGGAGGCGCTGGACGAGATCGACCGCCGCATCATGCAGCTCAAGATCGAGCGCGAAGCGCTCAAGGTCGAGAAGGACGACGCCTCGAAGGACCGGCTCGCCAGGCTGGAAAAGGAGCTTGCCGGGCTGGAGGAGGAGTCCACCGAGCTCACCTCGAAATGGCAGGCCGAGAAGCAGAAGCTCGGCCTCGCCGCCGACCTCAAGAAGCAGCTTGACGAGGCGCGCAACGAATTGGCCATCGCCCAGCGCAAGGGCGAGTTCCAGCGCGCCGGCGAGCTTGCCTATGGCAAGATCCCGGAGCTGGAGAAGAAGCTGAAGGAGGCCGAGACGCAGGACGGCAAGGCCGGCATGGTCGAGGAAGTGGTCACGCCCGACCACGTCGCCCATATCGTGTCGCGCTGGACCGGCATTCCGGTCGACAAGATGCTGGAAGGCGAGCGCGACAAGCTGTTGCGCATGGAAGACGAGATCGGCAAGCGGGTCGTCGGTCAGGGCGAAGCGGTGCAGGCGGTGTCGAAAGCGGTGCGGCGCGCTCGCGCGGGCCTGCAGGATCCGAACCGGCCGATCGGCTCGTTCATGTTCCTCGGCCCGACCGGCGTCGGCAAGACCGAGCTCACCAAGGCGCTCGCCAATTTCCTGTTCGACGACGAAAACGCTTTGGTGCGCATCGACATGTCGGAGTTCATGGAAAAGCACTCGGTCGCCCGGCTGATCGGCGCGCCTCCCGGCTATGTCGGCTATGAGGAAGGCGGCACGCTGACCGAAGCGGTGCGGCGGCGGCCCTACCAGGTCGTGCTGTTCGACGAGATCGAGAAGGCGCATCCGGATGTCTTCAACGTGCTGCTGCAGGTGCTCGACGACGGCCGGCTGACCGATGGCCAGGGCCGCACGGTCGACTTCCGCAACACGCTGATCATCATGACCTCGAACCTCGGCGCCGAATATCTCGTCGGCCTCGGCGAGGACCAGGATGTCGATGCCGTGCGCGACGAGGTGATGAGCGTGGTGAGGACCTCGTTCCGGCCGGAGTTCCTCAACCGCGTCGACGAGGTGATCCTGTTCCACCGGCTGCGCCGGCAGGACATGGACCGCATCGTCGAGATCCAGCTCAAGCGGCTGGAGAACCTGCTCGCCGACCGCAAGATCACGCTGTCGCTGGATCATGACGCGATCGAGTGGCTGGCGGCCAAAGGCTACGACCCGGCCTATGGCGCGCGGCCGCTGAAGCGGGTGATGCAGAAGGAGCTGCAGGATCCGCTGGCTGAGAAGATCCTGCTCGGCGAGATCCTCGACGGCTCGACAGTCAAGGTCACCGCAGGTTCCGACCGGCTGAACTTCCGCTCGAAGCCGACGGTCGTGGCGACCGAGGCGGCGGCCTGAACCGCCTTGCCTTACCGGAACGGCGGAGCCTGAATGGGCTTCGCCGTTCTTCTTGTTTGAAATGGCGGGGCCCGCATGACGCTAGACGACTACAACAGCTTCTGCGCCTCGCTGCCCCGGGCAAACAGCTCTTCGTCACCTTCAAATGTTCCGACATCGCCTATGACGTGCTGAAGGAGCAGCCAGGCTGCAGGCCCGCGCCCTATCTTGCCTCGCGCGGCATGAAATGGATCCAGCGCCAGACAAGCCAGAGCATGGATGATGCGGCGCTGAAGGACTATCTCGGCGAAAGTCACCGCCTGGTCGTCCTCAAGCTGACGAGACAGACACGCAGGGAATTGGGCCTGTAGCAGCCGGCAGTCCGCCATCTTCATGCCCGGTTCATGTTGGAACCTTAAGCTCGGTAAATGGTTTGCTGGCGAAGGGCTCGCCACAAAGGGACATGCCGCGCGGCGGCAATTACGGACCGGAGAGTTGGCCACAATGTTGCGCACGATCGTCTGCCTTTCGGCTGTTGTCGCCGGATTGGTGTCTTCCGGCGCGTTCGCGGCGCCGAGTGGCGACGGCGCGGAAAGGGAGGCCCGCGCTCCCGGCGGCATCCTTCTCGCCCAGGACGGCAACATCGACGTCTATTACGACGCCAGGGGAAACCGCGTCATAGTCGATGCAGATACCGGCAAGGTCATCGCTATCCAGCCACCGGGCACCAGGCTCGATCGCAGGGCGCTGCGCCGGCAGCTGCGGATGCAGGAGCTCGGCCGCGCGCCGGTCGAGGATGACGACCGCTACTATCTCGACGATCCCGAAGACATGGCCCGCTTCCGCCGCAGGCAGCTGGACGAGGAAGGCAGGGTGATTCCGCCGCCGGCCGACGAATACGATCCCTATGGCGACAATTCCGTGGATGCCTTTCCCCCGGTGCCGGATGATGAAGGCAACACCGCCACCTACCCGGAGGCGCCGAAGCCGAATACCGTCAAGCGCCAACCGCTGAACGAGGCGTCGATCGACCCGAACCAGCCGGCCAATCCGGATACGCAGGCTTCCCTGCCGCCGGACACCGGCGGCAAGGCCACCGTCGACCCGTCGCTGTCGCTCGGCGCGCGCCAGGATGTGGCGGCGCTGCAGGTGCTGCTCGATCGCGCCGGCGCGTCGCCGGGCGTGATCGACGGGCGATTCGGCTCCAATGTCGACAAGGCGCTGGCCGCCTACAACGAGATCACCGGCAGCAATCTGCGCTCGACCGACGCCGTCGGCATTCAGTCGGCGCTGGCGCAGTCGGGCGGCGATGCGTTCGCCTCCTACACCATCACGCCCGAGGACGCGGCCGGCCCCTACGTCGCGTCGATCCCGGAAGACTACAGCCAGAAGGCGCAGCTCGACCGCATGGGCTACACCTCCGTCACCGAAGCGCTGGCCGAGCGTTTCCATATGGACGAGAACTATCTGAAGTCGATCAATCAGGGCCTCGATTTCAACCGCCCCGGCACGATCATCAAGGTTGCCAATTTCGGCAGGCTGGTGTCGACGCCGGTCGCCCGTATCGTGGCCGACAAGGGCAAGAAGGAAGTCTTCGCCTATGATGCTGCGGGCAAGCTGGTCGCCGCCTATCCGGCCACCATCGGCTCGTCCGACACGCCATCGCCGTCGGGCATCCACACCGTGTCGCGTATCGCGCTCGACCCGAACTACACCTACAACCCGAGCATCAATTTCAAGCAGGGCCAGAACGACAAGATCCTGACCATTCCGCCGGGGCCGAACGGGCCTGTCGGCTCGGTGTGGATTGCGCTGGACAAGCCGACCTACGGCATCCACGGCACGCCCGACCCGTCCAAGATCGGCAAGACCGAAAGCCATGGCTGCGTGCGCCTGACCAACTGGGATGCGCGGGAACTTGCCAAGCTGGTGTCACCGGGCGTCACCGTGGAGTTCGTCGGCGGACCCACGATCATCGATGTCGGCGGGACCTCAACCGATGAATTTACGCAGCAGTGAGGCGCGCGGCGCGGCGGCATACACCAGCTGCGCCAGCAGGATGAACGCGATACTGAGCAGCGGGCTGAACAGGCAAAGTGCCGCGCCGACCGCCCACAGGATCTGCGCCTTGATGATGCGCTGATAGACAGTGCGGGTCGTGTCCGCGTCGACCTCCTCGGCGATCAAGCCATTCTTTTGCGCGTACCACCAGCTGGCGAAAAGCGTCACGCCAAGCATCAGAAGATTCAGCCAGTAGAGGAGCACCGCGACCCGGAATTCGAGGAAATCGGCCAGCAGGTCGGTGGAGAACGGCAGCAGCGCGATGAAGGCCAGAAAGCAGAGATTGAGCGTTGCCAGCCGCCGGTCCGATCTTGCGATCAGGCCATGCTGCGCCTGCTGGCCGAACCAGAAGATGGTCAGGGTCAGGAAGCTCAGCGCATAGGTCAGGAAGCGCGGGGCGAGTGCCGCAATCGCGGCAAGCAGTTCGATTTCCGAATGCACCGCTTCATGCGGCGGCACCCTGATTTCCAGCACGATCAAGGTCAGCGCGATGGCGAAGACGCCGTCGGTTATGCCAACGATGCGCCCGCGTCCTTCTGCCGATGGTTCGAGCGGTCGCTTCATGGTTTCCCCTTTTGGCGCTGGTTCGGTTGGCGGGTCGGAACCTAGCACGCGACGCTTCGTTTGCATCATAAGTGCCGGCCCTCCTGGCCGTCCTGCCGACGCAATCTGGTTTCAAGAACAGCAATCTTGTGGCTTGTTGCCGCGACCTCACCGCAGAGCTAAGCAGGCTGTCATGTCAGCTTCGGACGAAAACATCGCCGATTCGCTTTCGACCGCGCAGCGTGCGAACGGCACGTTCTGCCCGCAGGCGCAGCGCAAGTTCGTGCTGATCGCGGCGATCCTGGCATCCGCGCTCGGCTTCATCGACGGCTCGGTCCTGGCCATCGCGATGCCGGCGCTGCGGGAAAATCTCGGCGCCAGCCTGGCCGAGGTGCAATGGATTTCCAACGCCTATGCGCTGACGCTATCGGCGCTGATCCTGGCGGGCGGTGCCGCCGGCGACCGGTTCGGGCTCAGGCGCGCATTCGTGACCGGCATTGCGCTGTTCATCGCCGCTTCGCTGGCCTGCGCGCTGGCGCCCAATGCCGGCGTGCTGATCGGCTTCCGCGCCATCCAGGGGATCGGCGCCGCCATCATGGTGCCGGGCAGCCTCGCCATCATCGCCAAGGCCTATCCGAAGAAGGAGCGCGGCCGTGCGATCGGCGTCTGGGCCGCGGCCTCGGCGCTGACGACCGCGCTCGGTCCGGTTCTGGGCGGCCTCGTCCTGTCCACCTTCGGCAATGGCATCTGGCGAGCAATCTTCGCCATCAACCTGCCGCTGGGCCTCATCTCGATCTATCTTCTCCTGGCCAAGGTGCCGGCCGATGACGCCACGGAAAAGCGCAGCCTCGACCTCGGCGGCGCCGGACTCGCCACGCTGGCGTTCGGATTGCTGGCCTACGGCCTGACCTCGATGAGCGCCGAGGGCGGCGGCCAAATGTCCTGGCCGAGCATCGCAGCCGGCCTGGTGCTGCTTGTCGTGTTCGTTTTCTTCGAGCGCCAGCATCGCGAGCCGATGATCGACCTGTCGCTGTTTCGGATCGGCGCCTTCGCCGGCGCCAATCTCGCGACGTTCTTTCTCTATTTCGCGCTATCGGCCAATCTGTTCTACCTGCCGATGCTGCTGATTGCCGGCTGGGGGCTGAGCACGGCCGAGGTCGGCTTCATTTTCGTGCCACTGTCGGCATCGATCGCGCTGCTGTCGGGACCTGTCGGCCAGTGGTCGGACAAGATCGGGCCGAGATTCCCGATCGCCGCCGGCAGCCTGCTCGTTGCCTTTGCCTTTGCCGGGCTGGCGCTGCTCACCCATGCCGGCATCCATAATTTCTGGACCGGGACCTTTCCATTGATGGCGCTGATGGGGCTCGGCATGGCGCTGGTCGTGTCGCCGCTGTCGACCGCGATCATGACGGCGGTCGAGGACAAGGACACCGGCGCCGCCTCTGGCATAAACAATGCGGTCTCGCGCATCGGCGGCCTGATCGCGGTTGCGGCGATGGGTTCGCTCGCGGCCTGGGTCTACGCACTGAACACCGGCGCTGCGCCCGGCATTCCGGGTTTCGGACAACAGGCGCCGGCAGGGCTTGCATCGGATCTCGAAGCCGCAAGGCTCGCCGCCAGCGACGCGGCCTTCGCGGCCGTCGCCGCCGTCACCACGCTGCTCTGCCTACTTGCGGCCGTCATCGCCTGGATGACCGTTTCCGGCCAGGCGCTGCCGTGGCCAGGCCGACCGGATGATCCACAGGCTGATTCGCCACGAAACTGATTCGTCGTAGGCGACAGGCGATTCGCTCGCCAACCTATCCTTCGACCTTGGCGCTGGCGACCTTGAGCGGATTGTTGTCTTCCTGCTTGAGCAGGTCGTCGATACGCTCGCGCTCGCGCTTGAAGGCAACCAGGTCGTCGCCTTTCAGCACCTTGCCGACCGGCAGGCGAACGCGCATCGGATCGACCTTGGTGCCGTTGACGATCAGCTCGTAGTGAAGATGCGGGCCGGTGGCGAGGCCGGTTTGGCCGAGATAGCCGATGACCTGGCCCTGGCGGACATGGACGCCTGGCTCGATGCCTTTGGCAAAGGCGGTCTGGTGATTGTAGGAGGTCTCGTAGCCGTTGGCGTGGCGGATGATGATCTGCTTGCCATAGCCGCCGGCCCAGCCGGCCTTCTCGATGGTGCCGTTGCCGGCGGCGATGATCGGCGTGCCGATCGGGGCGGCCCAGTCGACGCCGGTGTGCATGCGGACATAGCCGAGGATCGGATGCCGGCGGGCGCCGAAGCCGGAGCGGAATTTTCCCGCCGGCAGCGGATTGCGCAGCAGGAACTGCTGGGCGCTGGAGCCGTTCTCGTCGAAATAGTCGGTGCTGCCGTCCTGCATCTGGAAGCGATAGAAGTTGCGCAGCTGTCCGCCGAAGGTCGCCGAGACATAGAGCAATTCGGATTCGTCGGAGGCCTGGTCGTCGCCGTCCGGCTGCGAGAACAGCACGTCGATCCTGTCCGAGGGGCTGAGCCGCGACTGGAAGTCGACATCCGAGGCGAGCAGCTTGACCAGTTGCTGGGTCAGCTTCTTCGACATGCCGTAGGAATAGGCGGCGCGGTAGATGCCGTCATAGATGTTGGGCAGGTTGCCGCGCACGATCACCGGCGGCGAATCGTCGAATGCGGTCAGCAGCTCGGGATTGGGCTCGGGCTCCTGCGCCGGCACGTACTGGCCGCGATCGTCGAGCGCGATGGTGACGATGTGCTGGGTCCGGTCATAGACGCTGGTGCGCACCACCTTGGCGGCGTCGCCGTGGATTTCGAGCCCGACGCGCAGCACGGTTCCCGCCTTCAGCGCCGGGGCGTTCAAAAGCTTGCCGATCGCCTCGGCCATGCCGGTGGCGTCGCCGCCGGTATAGCCCGAATCAGCAAAGGCCTCGGCTATGTCGGTGTCCTTGGTGAAGGGGATGATTTCCTCGGCGAAGGCCGGCGTCTGATCGTCCGCCTCGACGCGCGGCGACACCGAGACATTCTCGGGCACGATCTTCACGTCGTAGGAGCCGGCCATGCTTTCGGCGAAGGCATCGCCGAACCGCTGCGGATCGACATAGTGCAAGGAGGCGACCTGGATGGCGCCGTCGCTGAGATCGGTGCCGGCCTCGCGCACCACCTTTTCCACCTCGTCGGCGGACAGGTCGCTCTTCTCGTCGAAGGACGCCGTCTCGATCGGGAAATCGACGGTCTTCAGCGACATCTCGCTTTCGACCTTGGCGCCATAGATCTGGCCGGCGACGGCCGCTGGCGCCGGCTGGCCGGCATTGTCGTCGCCGTCGTCGCTGAACACCTGCATCGGGTCGAAGGGCGGGTAGGGGCGGTTGGTCGTGTGGCCGGCGGCCAGCGCCATCTTGATCTGCACGAAAGGCATGGTGTGGATGACGTCGCGGTCGCCGACCTTTGTGACCATCGACACTTCCATGCGCCGGCGGTCCTTGGCCTTGGCGATCTGACGCGGCGCCACCAGCCTGGTGGTCTTGGCCATCTCGCCTGAATCGCCGCCGTTCTCCATATGGGCGAGCTCGGCGATCTCGGGTGGCGTCGCCAATTGCTGGCGCCCGTCGAGCGCGGCGAACAGCGCCACGCCCATCAGGACGCTGGACGTCACGCCGGTGAGAAAAGTGCCCGACAGCCAGCGCGCCGATACCTCGCGCCGATCGGGCGGGCCGCTCCGGCCATCCGCGATCAGCGGCGGCTCGTTGCCGAGTTCGGCTATGACATCTTCCGTATCTGGCATCCAGAAAGGCTGCTTCTTCCCCGGGCGGAACGGCTTGTCGCTTTTGTTGTGCGCATGACATTTGCCTGTCACGGCGGTTTTAGTCAAAGAAAAGCCAAAAC
>NZ_RZOS01000909.1:0-1054 GCF_004022605.1 Mesorhizobium sp. M4B.F.Ca.ET.089.01.1.1 | reverse complement strand
CTCATGGCCCTTCCTCCGCCGGCAGCCTTAGCGGTTCGGCTGGACAGCCGTAACCCCCTCACCCGCGAAAACCGCTTGCTCCAGCCAAACCCTGTCAGGAACTTCGGCGGCTGGCCGACCTGTAGAGCGCGAAGGCCACCAGCAACGCATCGAGCCCGACGATCACCGCCGGCAGGCCGAGTGGGCCGACCGCCTGCATCAGCGCACCGGCGCTGGGCGGGCCGACAATGCCGCCGGCGCCCCACATCAGTGCGAAGGCGGCGTTGCCGGCCACCAGCAGGCTCCCCTTGAAACGGCTGCCGAGTTCGACCAGCGCCATCGTGTAGACGCCGTAACCGACCGCGCCCATCACCACCAGCACCGGCCAGACCAGCGGCGTCGTGATCAGCAGCGGCAGCGACAGCGCGCAGGCGCCGGTCGCCAGCGCGCAAAAGACGATCATCGCACGGCCACCGAAGCGCTCGGCCATCAGCCCGAGCGGGATTTGCAGCAGGATGTTGCCGGCCGACAGCGCCGTCACCAGCGCGGCGAGCTTCGCCTCCGGCAGGCCGTAGCCGGTGCCGAAGACAGGAATCAGCGAATAGGTGCTCTGCTGCACGGCCGCCGAAACCAGCACCGCCAGCAGCAGCGCCGGCGCCAGCCTGGCGAACCCGGCGATGCCGCCGGAAGCCTGGCCGTCATCCTCGAAGCCGGCGAGCTGCGAAGAGACGGCGCGCAGGATCAGCGCGCACAGGCAAAAGCCCGCTATGGCGGCGATGAACGGGGGCCAGCCGGACGCGCCGAGGGTGATCAGGATCAAAGGCCCGGCGGCGTAGCCGGCGCCCATCAGTGCGTTGAACACGCCCATCACCCTGCCGCGGCGCGACGGCGCCGCCAGCGACAGCGCCCAGACCTCGCCAAGCACATAGAGCGGATTGATGACCACGCCGACGAGGAAGCGCAGCGCGTACCAGGCGATCCAGTTCTGCAGATAGCCGATGCCCAGGAAGCATAGCGCGCCGATCAGCGAGCAGCCGACGGCGAGATTGCGCGCGCCGACCAGGCGCACGGCGGC
>NZ_RZOS01000908.1:0-1054 GCF_004022605.1 Mesorhizobium sp. M4B.F.Ca.ET.089.01.1.1 | reverse complement strand
CAGAAGGGCTATGCCCATTCCGCGTATGTGATGCACGGTACCAGTGTCTGCGACATCGGCCTCATGGTCAAGGATGCTGCCGCAACCGCCCGGCGGGCAAGAGCCTTCGGCACCAATGATTTCATCCAGGCCCGAGGTGCGGGCGAACTGGCCATCCCGGCTGTGCGCGGGGTCGGCGGATCCGTGCTGCATTTCCTCGATCGCAAGTCTGGGCTTTCTGCAGTCTGGGAGACCGAATTCCGTTCCCTTCCGCCTGATCCGCAGGCACGCCCCGTCGGCCTTGACCGTATCGATCATGTGGCACAGGTGATGAAGCAGGAGGAACTTCTAACCTGGACCTTGCTCTACACGGCCGTTTTCGAGATCGGGAAGGCCCCCGAGGTGAGTGTGGCCGACCCGGGCGGGATCGTCCCTTCCCGTGCTCTTCAAAGCGACGATGGTGCGGTCCGCTTCACTTTGAACGGTGTGGACACCCACCACACTTTCGCCGGTCGCTTCGTTTCGGACAGCTACGGGTCATCGGTGCAGCACCTGGCATTCTCCACCGACGACATTTTGGCGACAGCCGCACGTTTGGCCGAGAACGGCTTCGACAGCCTGCCCGTCTCGGAGGGCTACTACGACGAGATCGAAGCCGAATTTGACCTTGCCCCCGACTTCGTAGCGCAACTCGCCACGGCTAACGTCTTCTATGACGAAGACAGTCGGGGTGGCAGCTACCTGCAGCTTTATTCGCGCCCCTTTGGCGACGGATTCTTCTTCGAAATGATCGAACGGCGCGGAGGCTACAACGGCTACGGTGCCCACAACGCGGCCTACCGGACGGCGGCTCAGAAAAGATTGGCGATGCCGGCGACCAAGCGGGATGCCCCAGGCGGGCGGACGCTCGAAGGCGCCTCGATGGGCAACGCGGCCGAAGGGAAGTGAGTTATGTTAGCCTCTACGACCAGGCTCTTGCAGAGCGTCGATCACAATTTTCAGCACGCGATGTCGTTCCTCGATCTTCCCGAGGGATTGGCGGAGCGGATTGTTCAGTGCAATTCGACCTATACTG
>NZ_RZOS01000907.1:0-1056 GCF_004022605.1 Mesorhizobium sp. M4B.F.Ca.ET.089.01.1.1 | reverse complement strand
GGCCTGGAGCGGTCCGGCTTTGAAATGTGGGAGAAAGGCGCTATATTCGGTTCCGGAGTAGGGACGAGCCTTTCGGCTCGCCCCCATTTCCTAGAGCCAGAATTGGACTCGGATACTCACTAGCCAGGTGGTCCGAGTCCTTTTCACGTCTAGGGTGATGCTAAGTGGTAGATACCACATGCAATCACCTCCGGTTCGAGGGCGAGGCCGTCGCCTCGGTCGGGGTGGCCCATCCTCCCCGAGCGCGCCGCTGGCCCGCGCTGCTGCTTTCGCCCTCGAAGCTGATTCCTGCAGCTTACCGCACAATGCCGAGTCGTTCACCAAGGCTTGGCGGGTGAGGCGGCCCGGCTTCCTTGAGCATCGCCAGAATCATTTTTCGCTTCAGCCCACGAACCTCGTATCCCTGTGCTCGCGCTGTCTTGATGATCGATTCCAGGGTCGGAAATTCCTCCAGGAAAGTGCCGAACCACAGCGCGCACTCGTCGGTCTTGGGATGCGGAAAGCCTTGCAGAAAGAAGGTTCGCAAGGGCGGATCGTAACCGATGGTCCCTTGCCCATCCGTCGCAGTCCCGTTTGTGATCTCCACAGTGTATCGGCTCATCGCCGTTCCTCTCGGTGATTTCGATGATGACAACCGGCCGCGCCGTCAATCGACGCGGCGCGGTGCACTATTTGAAAAGCGGCATTACTCGCTCGTGGGTGAGGGCGGTGCGATCGGTCTGGAACGTGTAGCCGTCCCAATCCTTCCACGCCTCCCAGCCTTGCGCGGTCGCGCGTCCGTACCAGACGCGCACCTTCACCGTTTCCGGCCAGCGTCTCGACAATCGAGACGGTGAAGCTGCCACCAAGCTGCGACGGCGTATCGTACACGGTGACATGGCTGCGGGCAGGACGCCCGAAAGGGGCCGCACTCATGCGGCACCTTCGGCGCTGATCGCCTTCATCACCCGTTCGGCGGCCCATCTCCCCGCCTCGTTCAAGTGCCGCTGCCACGCACCTTGGGACGGCGACCAGCGGAAGCCGTTCGCCTTCAGCGCCCGCCGCGTCGTCTCGTCG
>NZ_RZOS01000906.1:0-1061 GCF_004022605.1 Mesorhizobium sp. M4B.F.Ca.ET.089.01.1.1 | reverse complement strand
GCCTGGGGAGCCTCGGATTTTGGCCCAAGCGCTAGCGGAGACATCATGCATTTCGATTGCCGCAACACGGGGCTTGGCAGGGTCATCAACGTAGGCTTTGTGCCACCGGAACGGAGATGCGCTTGAACACGGCTCCTTAGGAGGATTTCTTGCATGCCATTACCTGTTTCAGCGGGAATCATGAGGTCAGTTGCGATCGCACTGATCGGATCGGCCTTGACGATCGCATTTAGCGGATTGGCACACAGTGCCGATCTCGTCGCGAGTACGGCAAGCGACCTCCAACAACGGTTCGCCGCCGGTGCACGCTACGTGATCGGCAGCGAAAGCCCTGATAACCCTCATCCAGTTCCGAAATCAAGGCTGGCGACCCGTTGCTGGAGAACGAACTCGTAAGACCCTATAGCCGTCTTGTCGGACATGGATCCGCCAGCATCCTCGACTGCAACTACGAAATTCCCAGATCAAGCCGTCGGGGCTGGGTAATCGTTGTGGCGGCGAGCCCTCGCAATCTGGCCGAAAGAATGGTCAACGCCTGCAACGAGGTCGCTCCCGGCCAAGCCCAAGCTTGGTGAGCAAGCTTATGGATGCAGACGATTTCACGGTTGCGGCCGGATCCAACAGCTTCATATTTCCAATCACGGGCTTCGTGCGAGAACCCTGCAAGGGCGGAGAGAATTTGATCGGCTTCCGCCATGGTCCAGTACGCGGACGGGCCCACCAGCAAAAGCAAACTGCGCTACTGCATCACGGCTGTCAAAAAGCCTGATTGGCAACGGGAGGTGGGCCTCACTTTTGGTACCTTCGCAGTGTTCAGGGTGGGCCGCCTGGCGGCGGTCACGCGGGCTGAGGCGGCCGTCGATGGGCGATTTTCCAGAACCGGGCGAAGGGACAATCGAGGGACTGCAAGCCGATCCGTTTCAAGCCTACGTCCGCGACAACGAGATAAAGGCCGTCGAAACGGGCTAAGATCGAATGATGATCATCAAGGCAGCGCTCAAGATGGATGTCCCTGTACCCGCAAAGCGACAGGGTTAGAACTCGAAAGTTGCGGCAGCCCC
>NZ_RZOS01000905.1:0-1068 GCF_004022605.1 Mesorhizobium sp. M4B.F.Ca.ET.089.01.1.1 | reverse complement strand
CTTGCAGAGTGTTGCAGCCAAGATTCCTTCGACTATAACGTCTTCTCCGGCTTGTGCGTAACTAGCCGGCGCGAAGTGCTTGATCCGAGAGTTCGGCAGATTGAGCCTAGCGACCTCTTGGTTTATGGACTGATTTTCAAACTGGGACAACATAGCTCGCCCTTCCATGTAACCTGCGATTTTGAGACGGGCCGCTACGACCGGTTTGTCGCGGCGGCACTTGCTCATCATCGCTGCAATCGACGTGCCACGATGCGGTGCTCCCTACTTAGCAAGAATGAAACACGCGCGCTCGCTGGAATGGCCGGGCACTTTGTCGGGTTCGCGACACATTGGCGCCACAACCGTCCAGCGACTTGCCTAAGTGACGCGCAAACAGCGAAACCTGCTGCAGTGTGTCCCGCAGCATCTGCGCCAAGGCGCGGGCGTCGTTGCGATCTGTTTTGTTCGGCATCGTTTTCATCGCCGCGTTCGCCTGCCGGGTCTCGATGTAGATCGCCGGCAATCCTTCGGCACGAATACCGTCATAAAGCCAGGCCGTCAGCGAGCAGGCTTCGAGCCCGATGCGCTCCAGCGGCAGATCGATTTTCCACAACGCTTCATAAAGCGCCTCGGCTCACTCGCCGCCCGCCCTTCCTTCACGATCCGGCCGCTCTCGTCGACGACACAGATCGCGGTCTCTTCCAAAGACACGTCAAGTCCGGCAAAATACTTCATGGCTGCTCCTCCTGATGTTTGTGGCGATCTACATCGACCACGTTCTCACATCTCGACAGGAGCAGCCGCCCTCAATTTGGCTCGGGCGAGACCCCAATCACCCCATCTGTTGAAAAAGGGCTCGCGACAGTCTCAGGTTCGTGATTATGGGATGGCCGCCCCTCTCTGGAGCGATCGGTTAGGATCGCTCTGTTTTGGAATGAGAGAGGAACGGACCGATGTCGATTTTCGTGCTTGGAATTGATCTTGGCAAGAACGTGTGCAGCCTCGTCGGGCTGGATGAGGCTGGCGCTGTCGTTCTACGTCGACGGCATCGTCGCGACGGCGTAGCGGATTTGTCGGCTCCTTGCC
>NZ_RZOS01000904.1:0-1071 GCF_004022605.1 Mesorhizobium sp. M4B.F.Ca.ET.089.01.1.1 | reverse complement strand
ATCTGACGGTTGAGGCCATTGCCGGAACTTCCGGAAACGACAACCTGCTTGGCACTTCCGGCAACGACACGCTGATCGGCGGCATTGGAGCCGACACGCTGAACGGCGGCGACGGCAACGACCTGCTGATCGGCGGCGCCGGGCAGGACACGCTTACCGGCGGCACGGGCGCCGATACGTTCAAGCTTGACGGGCTCGACATCAAGGATCTGATCGTCGACTACAGCGGTGTCGGCGGGCACGGCGACAAAATCGACCTTTCGTCCTTGTTCGACACTGCTCCTGGCGGCGCCAATGTCGGCGACTTCGTCAACTACAATGCAGCGACCGGCACGCTCAGCGTCGATGCCGACGGCACGGCCAACGGCGCCAATTTCGTCGACGTCGCGACGCTGCAGAACCTGCCGGCGGCCAACACCATCACGCTGCTCTACGACGACGGCACGACCACGCACACGACCACGGCAAATCTAGTCTAGCGGCATGGCGCAACGGGACATCGCCATGCTATGTATTAGCAACTCGTATATTGGGATTATGGAGGGGACTTTATCATGAAGCGTTCCGCAAGATTGCTGGTGTCGGCCGCGGCCCTGTTGCTGGTCGGATCGGCAGGGCGTGCCGCCGACATCATCGAAGGCCCGACGGCCGACTACTGCCGCACCGTCGGGACGTCCAACCTGGTGCTGACCGACAACATCGCCGACCTGAAGACCCAGGTGGTGAAGCTGATGGACGAGTCGGTCGCCGTCGCCAAAAGCCCGGAGTGGATCCACTCGTCGCGCCCCGCCTTCGTCTGGGCTTCGGAAGCCAAGGCTTACTGCGGCATGGCCTATGGCTACCTGAAGACGAACTACAAGGACGAAGACACGCTCAACAAATGCGAGTGCTTCCACGATCGCATGGTCGAGTACATGAACTGACCTGAAGGGCGAGCGCGCCAACAGACTGGTGATGACAGCCCCGAAAGCCTTGCCGCTCGCCGCCGCGAGCCTGGCGCCGGTTGCCGCGCATGCCGGCGCGGTGCTTCGCGGCATTTCCAACAGACGGCCCCCGCCCTCGCCACAAGCA
>NZ_RZOS01000903.1:0-1075 GCF_004022605.1 Mesorhizobium sp. M4B.F.Ca.ET.089.01.1.1 | reverse complement strand
CTTCGACATCTTGCCGGCGATCAGGCCGGACAGATAGGCCGGTTCATGTATCCAGTTGTCGAAGACGCCGAAATTGGGCTCCGCCGGCCCGGCGCCGGAGCCGAACAGCCATGCGGTCTTCGGGAACTGTTTTGCCGTGCGGCGCGACTCGCGTTCGGCGGCGAAGGCATCGCCCAGCACCAGCTGGTAGCCGCCCTGCGCATATTCGCGCATGACGCGGCTGAAGTCGGCGGTCTGCACCTTCTCCGACCACTTGTATTCGATGCCGAGCTCCTTCTCGGCCTTCTGCAGGGCGACGTGGATCTGGTTGTCCCAAGGCTCCTCGATCGGCGTGGCGAAGATCGCCGCCACCTTCAGCTTCTTGTCCTTGGCGAAGGCCGCATTCGGCATCACTGCCGCCGCAAGACCGAGCGCGCCGAGTTCCAGCACGGTGCGCCGAGACAGGCCGGCGCGTTGCGTTTTGCTATGATCGTCTTTCATGGAAGTGCCCCTCTGGTTGACAGCCGTGTCGAGCCGGCCGTTCTCAGGAATGTCAGACGCTGGACTATGGAACGACGCCTGAGTTTTGTCCACATGGTCAAATTTGATGTGGTCGCTTGGATGCCGGAAGGGTTGGCGGGACAGCGCCCCCCTCTGTCCTGCGGGACATCTCCCCCACTTGGGGGGAGATCGGATGTCACGCCGGCTTTCGCCAATTACCAGCGTGGCTAGAAGAGTGAGGCGCCAAAACCGCTAATCTCCCCCCTCGTGGGGGAGATGTCCGGCAGGACAGAGGGGGGCGCGAAGGAACGCGGCGTTCGTTCTAGACGGCCGATGACCGTACTATCCTCCAGCACCCTCCCACGACCCCGTCTCCGCGAACCTTCTCAGCATCGGCGCCGGCTGGAAGATCACCCGACCCGTCAGCCGGTGCCAATGCTCCAGCCGGTCTACGATCTTCGGAGCCCCTTCGAGGCCGGCCCAGAACATCGGCCCACCCTTGCCGATCGGAAAGCCGTAACCGTTCGTCCAAACGACGTCGATGTCAGACGCGCGGGCGGCAATGCCTTCCTCCAGGATCTTCGCGCCCTCGTTG
>NZ_RZOS01000902.1:0-1078 GCF_004022605.1 Mesorhizobium sp. M4B.F.Ca.ET.089.01.1.1 | reverse complement strand
CGCCGATATCCTTGCGGAGGAAAGGTACTCCGCCGAAGATGCCTTCGTCCGCGACAACAACTGTCTCGGCATCGTCGTAGAATTCTATGACGGCGTTGATGCGTGGGTTGACCTCATCATGCGCCGCCCGCGCCAACTGGGTCAGCTCCAAACCCGTCACTTCGCCCGCCTTCACGAGAGAGGCCAAACCGGTGGCATCGTGGTCCGCATATTCGCTCAATCTCATTCGGCAGATCCTTACTCGCCAACTGCTCTATTGAGGGCTGGCGCGGTTGTGTTCTCAACCTGCCCGGATTGCCAACGCCGAAGCCGGTATCCATGACAAATAGCGACCGGATCGAAAGCACACGTGTCTCCAGAACGATGGAAACGCAGGTCGGCTGGTGAAATCGCCATTGTCAGTCCCCAATCGAGAACGTGGAGGTCTTGTTGAAGGAGGAGGTGCGGCCGTGAGAAGCACGGGCTTATGCCACTAAGGGATATAGACCTCGTGTGTTGCAAATAATGCAACGCTGTTGCAATTTCATTTGGAATGTGACAGGGGTGTAAACAGTTGTCAAGTGGAGCTGAGGAGTCATCGATGGATCCTGTTAATTATCCCCCGAACGCCCGTGACCGAGCCCCTGGGGAGGTTACAACAGTTCAACGCGCGTTGAATCTGCTGAGGATCGTCGGCGCGAGTGAAAGGCCGATCGGAGTGAATGAGATCGCGCGGCGGCGAGAACAGCATGCAAGCGCGGTTTCGAGGACGCTGTCCACGCTTGAGCACAATGGATTAGTCCAACGGGACGAAGATCCGCGCATCACCATACCGGCCCGCGGCATATGGAACGGCCGCTATCAAGGCCTGACACGTGACCGCTCGATCCATGCCCGATGCTTCAGGTTCTAGCTTGCAAAACGGCTGGCATCCACACATGAACTTGACGTGGTCCGTGTGGCGCGACCCTATCTCGAGGAACTTGCCGAAAGCACGAGGGAAATGGCCTCAATCAGTCTTTGGAACAAGACTGAGGTTCGCAGATGCTCGCGTCAAGGCTGCAAGAGGTTCTGCGCTCGGCCTGGAACGCTACACGCA
>NZ_RZOS01000901.1:0-1080 GCF_004022605.1 Mesorhizobium sp. M4B.F.Ca.ET.089.01.1.1 | reverse complement strand
ATGGTGGAGACGGGGCCGGACCGTGCCGTTGACGGCGTCGTGCGCTGGCGGCGCATCGACCTGAAGCGCGTCATCAAGGAGCGCTTCGGCGTGGACTACGACGCGCGCTATGTCGGGAAACTGCTGCACAAGCTCGGCTTTTCGCACATCAGCGCGCGCCCACATCATCCGGGCCAGGACGTCCATATTGTCGAGGAGTTCAAAAACGTATGGCCCGCCCGTCGGCAAGAGGTTTATTTCTGATGGCAACTATTGGTCTGCATCAACGTATACGGCGTGTCGGCTGAAGCCGTCGCCGAGATGGAGATCCGCACGCTCCGGGCCTGATAAAACTCACGGCGTCGACGCGCCATCTTTTGAACCAGGCTTCCAGAGCGTCGGCTTGACCGTCAGGCCATCTTTCAAAGTCCTCCCGCAGACATCATGGGTCACACGGCGTCATTTCGTGTCGCCGCTGACCTGATTGTTTCAAGCTGCCATCGCCGTGGCTCGGTTGGCCTGGAAGGTTACCTCGTGTCGCAATATCATCCATGCGATACGGGCGAGTTTGTTGGCCAGCGCGACGACCACCGTATTGCGGTGTCGTCTTGCCAGCAGATCACGTAACCAAACGCCCAGCGTGGTCTGGCTTCGGGCCAGTGACGGCAAGGCGGCCCTGGCCCCATGGATCAGTAGCGTGCGCAGGTATTTGTTGCCGCGCTTGGAGATACCAAGCAGTCTCGGCTTGCCTCCGGTCGTGTGCTGTCGCGGGACGAGCCCCAGCCATGCGCCAAGATCGCGAGCCTTGGCGAAGGTCGCGCCGTCGCCAACAGCAGCCACGAGTGCGGTAGCGTTGAGGGCGCCGATGCCGGGGATCGACGTCAGCCGCCGAGCGGCCACATTGTCGCGAGCGAGTTCGACGAATTCCCGGTCCAGAGCCCCGATGCGGCGATCGAGATCGATCCATTCCTGCCGCATATCGGCGAGCAAGCGACGAATGCGACTGCCGCTCATGAAGTCCGGATCTGCAAGCAAGGCATCCACTGCCTGCTCAAGCTTATGGCGCCTCTGCGCGATGACCGTGCCACGCTCAAGCAGGAA